>JAUPKM010000532.1 GCA_030837445.1 Actinomycetota bacterium | reverse complement strand
TTGCCGACGGCCCCCACTGCCTGGCCGTTGATGGCGCGGACCCAGACACTCCACTTGACGTTCGGGTCGAGCATCAGATCGTGGCTGCGGGCGGCGCTGGACACGGTCTGCCAGACCGGCGTTCTCATACTCGGCGAGCGGTAGCCGATCTGGTAGGCGGTGACTGCACCGTAGCCGCTCCAGCTGGGGGCGCCCCACCGGACAGTCACTCGAGAGGGCGAGGCCGCGTCCCGCTCCAGCCCCATGCCAGCCGTGGCGGATGGTTGCGGGCCGTTCAGCAGCGCACGAGTGGTGGTGCACGAACCCCAGTTGTTCTGCGGTGTGATCGTGGCCACGTAGGCGCGTGCCGGTTCGAGTCCACTCAACAGCTCGGAGGTGTCCGCGGAATTGCGCTGCACCAGTACCTGGTTGGTGGCCAACGACCGGATCTGGACGGCATAGTTGGACGCGGCTTGGGTGCCGGGCGTGGCGACCGGTGCGTCCCAGGCGAACCGAGCAGACGTTCCGCTGTCGCTCCGCTCCAGCTGCAGATTCCGCAACCCGCCCGGGGCAAGGGGTGACACCAGGTAGGCATTGCTGGCTGCCGTACCACCATCGCTGCCCACCGCGGTCACCACGACTCGGTAGCGGGTGCAGTTGCCGGTGCCGCGGAAGGTGTAGCTGGTGGTATCGGCGGGGACGGAATAGGCGCGGTGACTGGTTCCATCGAAAATGGAGACGGTGTAGCGCGCGGCCCCCGCAGCAGGTCGCCAGGTGATCGCAAGGGTGCTCTGATCGGCTCCCTGGCGCGCCACTTTCAGGCCGCCGGGGGCGACGGGTCCGCTCACCGCTGCTGCGGCCGATGCCGTCACCGCGGACGCCGCGAGCACTGCTGCGGTCGTCAGCGAGACCAGGAGACGCCTGCTGGACTGTCCGTGTGTCATGTTCCTGCCTTTACTCGTCGTTGGCTACGACAGGAACTTTGCCGTCCTCAGGTCAAGCGAACCTCAACTGATCGGCAACGGTCTTTGAAGATGCGCCCTCGGTTCCCTGCCGGGCGAGGCTTCGGAAGCACCGGGGCTCATTTCACCGGTGTTGCGGTCAATCCGGCCTTGGCCAGCATCGCCGTCATCACTTCGGTGGCCACCGTGTCCCATGAATGCGCGCCGCCGTAGGGCAGCGGGGCGAACGGGTGCTCACGCCAGTACGCCAGCGACGGCGGCAGCCAATCTGCGAGGGCATCCGGCGACGGCGGGATCACCACGCCGTTCGCAGCCCTGGTCGAATCGCGCAGTCCCGGAACGTCGTAGCCGATTGTCGGGGTACCGAGCGCGGCGGCTTCGCTGACAACCAGGCCCCAGCCCTCGCGCACGCTGGTCGCGACGTGCACGTGTGCCCGCGCCATCCGGTCGAATTTCTCATCCTGGTCGACGAATCCGAGCACCTCCATCCACGGTGGGGCATCGGCTCGCAACTGCTCGAGTAGTGGTCCACCACCGATCATCCAGACCTTCAGGTCCGGGATCTGGGTACGCACCCGACTTGTTGCCTCCAGCACGTCGTAGGGGCGCTTGTAGTCCACCACCCGCGCACACCACACCAACGTGGGCACGTCCTCCTTTGCCGGCAGGTTCTCAATTGTGGGCGGTTCGTAGCCCTCTGGGACCACAGTCACATCCTGGACGCCGAATCGACGGATGGAGTCGCGGGTGGACGCCGAGACTGCCAACACCGGCACGTCCCGGTAGTCGCGCAACCAATAGGGCTCCAGCAGGTAGCGCCCGACTGTGGATGCTGGCCAGGGTGTGTTGATCGCCCAAATCTCTTCGCAGGTCTGATGGATGAACCCGACGGTCGGCACGCCCTTCACCCACCTGTGCGCCTGGAACGGAACGGTGTTGATCATGTCCAACACAACGTCGAACCCCTTCTGACTCCCGGTGTGCTGCCACCAGGCACGGGCCTGCCGATACACCGTGTATTTACCCCCCATCCGCAACACTCGATAGCCGTCGACGAATTCAGCTGCGGGAGCGTCTGCCACTCTGGAGGTGACCATCGTCACCTCATGGCCCGCCTCGGCCCACCGTCGAAGGACCTGCTCGGTGTAGACCTCAGCGCCGCCCGCCTCGGGGTGTTTCAGGTCTCGCCACGTCAGTACACAGATGCGCATCAGGAACCTTCCCTCCAGAACTACTCTCATAGTCGCGCTGCGGCCACGGGGATGCGCGGCCGGGTGCCAGTTCGGCTACCGGGTCACAACTCGAGCCGGACTTGGAACGCGTCCGCAACCACCCGCGCGACATCTTCCTTGAGGGCCGGCTTGGTGAGGAACTCAGAGAATCCGGCCGCCAGGCACACTTGCCTGGTCTCGTCGTAGGCATCCGCTGTGAACGCCACGATCGGCACACCTGCCAACCCGTGGCTGCGTTCGTGGGATCGCACCAGCTCCACCACCTTCAACCCGTCCATCACCGGCATGTGCAGATCGAGCAGCAGCAAATCGAACTCTTCGGCCAGATAGGCGGCAACTGCCTCGGCTCCGTCGGAGGTCAGCGTGACCCTGCAGTTGAGCGACTCGAGCATGGCCGAGATGACCATTGCATTGACCTTGTTGTCTTCCGCAACCAGTACTTCGAGGGCCGCCTCCGATCCGAGCTCCGCCGGCCAGCGGTCAACTGCAGGATCGGGATCGACCTCGGTCGGACTGTCCACTGCAAGCGGCAACCGGAGGCCGAATTGGGTCCCCACCCCCTCCGCGCTCTCGACCGATAGTTCCCCTCCCAGCAGCGTCACCAGGTCTCGGCAGATGGCAAGTCCCAGGCCGGTACCGCCATACCGTCGGGTGATTGACGCATCGGCCTGCGAGAAGGGGGCAAAGAGTTTCTGCAACTGCTCCGCCGACATACCGATACCGGTGTCCGCAACGCTGAGGTGCAGATCGCGTCCGGCCAGGTCAGCGGTCACCAGGACAGATCCGCCACTGGGTGTGAACTTGATGGCGTTGCTTAGCAGGTTCGACAGAACCTGGCTGATCTTGAGGGATTCCGACACCTCCCTGCCCAGGTCTGGCGGAACAGGGGCCTACTCGAG
>JAUPKM010000531.1 GCA_030837445.1 Actinomycetota bacterium | reverse complement strand
CACTAGCCGACGCACCCGGGATCGGCGGGTGAAGGCGAACTGCTGCGCCAGTGCTCCGCCCCAGGAGATCCCCAGCACATCGACAGGACCATCGATGCCGACGGCGAGGAGCATGTCGTCGATCAGCCGGGACAGGTGGGTCAGTCGATACGGGAGCAGCGGAGTTGGTGACCCGCCCACTCCGGGGGCATCGAATCCGACGATGGTCCGCCGTGGTTGGAGCCGGTCGACCAGCGGCTGCAGCAACTCCAGCCGAGCGCCGATTCCGTTCATCAACAGCAATGGCGTGACCCCGGGTTCCCCCGTCGCGATCGACACTCGAAGTTGTTGACCCGAGACTTCGACGCTCTGCGTCAACGCGGTGGGGCGATTCACCGTCTCATGCTAGTCGGCCCGACCCGTACTGCCCGCCTCTACTACCCCGCACGGACATAGCTGCCCGGTGCTGGGCAAATCGGCGGGAATTCATCGTTCCCCAACTCGGGTGGGGCAGGGCGCTCACCGCCACCCCGCTCCGCCAGCCAATCAGAGAACTCCGGCCACCAGGAGCCCTCGTTGGTGCTGGCCTGTTCAAGCCACTCCGCCGCGTTCGGCGGGTACGGCCGGCCGGTGCGATACCGCGCCTTCGGATTGCCCGGCGGGTTGATCAGGGCCGCGACGTGGCCGCTGGTGCTCAACACGAATGTCTGCTCACCGCCCATCACCTGGGTGGTCGCGTACACCGCCTCCCAGGGGCAGATATGGTCGGCCACCCCCGCCACCACGAAACTGTCCAGGTCGAGGGCTGACAGGTCGACGCCGGTGCCCAGCATTGTCGTCCCACCTGCCGAGACGAGTCCGTTGTGCAGGCCCGTCTCGACGAAGTCCTTGTGCAGCTCAGCCGCCATCCGCGTGGTGTCGGCGTTCCAGAACAGGACATCGAACTTGGGTGGGGTCCGACCTGCCAGATAGTTGTTCACCCAGTAGTTCCAGATCAGATCCGTAGGCCGTAGCCAGGCGAACGCCTCGGCCAGGTTGCGGCCGTCAAGGTAGCCCCGACTCGCAGACATTGCTATCGCCAGCTGTGCGACTTCCTCTGTCAGTGCTGCACTTGCCAGGCCGGCGGCGGCCTGATCCAACACAGTCACCGCCATGGCGAACCCCGACACGCCCGCCAGCTGGTCGGTCGACTGAAGGTGGGACAGCACCATCGCCGCGATGATGCCACCGGAACAGATGGAGTAGAGATTCACCTTGTCGGCGCCGCTTATGGCACGGGCGACCTCCATGGCCCGGATGATGGCCGCGCCGTACGCGTCGAATCCCCAGCTCCGATGTTCCGCCGAAGGATTGCGCCACGAGATCACGAAAGGTTGCTGTCCGCGACCGACCAGGTATTCCACCATGCTCTTGCCGGGAGCCAGATCGATCGCGTAGTACTTGTTGATGACGGGCGGCACCACGACAACCGGGTAATCTACGACTGTCTCGGTGGTCGGGTAGTACTGGATTAGCTCGAACATCTCGTCCCGGAAGACGACCTCCCCGGGGGTGATGGCGAGGTCCTTGCCGACCTCAAACGAATCCGGGTCGACCATGGTCGGGATGCGCGGAGCGTGCCTCATGTCCTCGACCAGGTTCCGGGTGCCACGTACGGCACTTCTACCCCTGGACTTGGTGAAAGCCTTCCGCGCAGTCGGGTTCACGAGTGGGTTGTTACTGGGCGCGAGTGCCTCCGTGACGTTACGGACGAGGAACTCCACTCGTTCATGGTCCTCGTAGCTCAGTTCGGCACCCTCGAGCAATTCTCCCGCCGTCCGGCCGGCCGCCAGGTAGGACTGCAGCACCCGCTTGAGGATGGGATTCGTCTCCCAGTCAGAATCTGAGAACCGCCGGTCATGCTTGTCCGGCCGGATTTGCGAACTCCCCAGCGCGATCCGGGCACCTTCGGCGGTCAGGCCACCCAGCTTGCCCGCAACGGTCCGCGGATGCTTCACCAAGCCCATCCCCCAACGCACGCTTGCAGTGCGGGGCCGGAACCGGTGGGCGACACCGAGTGCCGCCTCCGACAGTAGGAGATCCAACGGGAGTGCCCCGGCCGCCGCCGCGAACTGGAGGTCGTCCTCCGAGCCCGCAAAGTCCTCAGCTTCATTCACCTGCTGTGCCTCCTTCAGAGGGATGGTCCTGGCAACTATCACCCATGCCAGGGCTCGACGGCTCATCCAGCACGAAGTTCGTTGGTCCGAATCGATTCGGAGCAACGAAGGGGTGTGCAGGCACCCAATGGCGGGCATGCTTGTCTCAGTCCCCGAAGTCAGCAGTTTCGGCGAGCAGTGTTCGATCACAGCCGCCGGGTCGACGAGGCCTATCACCAAACTCGAATCAGCCTGCCCCGCAGCCATCAGGAAGCGGGGCGACCGACATTCCGAAAGGACCATCGTGAAACAGATTCCAAAGCCGGCAGGGAGGGCTGCACACCGAAAGGTCGCGGCCATCGCAACTCTCTCACTGGTGCTGCCGGCCTTAGGCCTGGCAGCAAGTAGCCAAGCGGCGGCCGCCACCACGACCGGCGTCGAGGTTCGCTGGCTGGTGACAGACGATTGGGGTAGCGGTTTCCAAGCCAGCGCCGAAATCATCAACCATTCCGGTGCCACTATCAACCCCTGGCAGGTGCAGTTCAGTTACCCGCAATCAGTCACCTCCCTGTGGGACGGCGTCTACGCCAGCGCGCCCGGTGGCTTCAAGGTGAGCGGACCCAACTGGGCCAAGTCGTTGGCGCCGGGCGGATCGACAAAGATCGGGCTCGTCGGCAAAAGGCTGGTTCCGGGCTCCCTCTCCCCCGCATCGTGTGCGGTCGCCGGATCGACCTGCGCGGTGACGGTTGGCGGTGTTCCGGTGCAGCCCACCGCAACCCCTACGCCAACCCCCACATCGTCAACTCCCGCGCCCACGGTCACCCCGACCCCGACTTCGACCCCAACCCCAACCCCGACACCGACAGCGCCGACACCCACCCCGACCGCCTCGCCATCGACCAGTGCCGCGGCTCCGAAGGTCCTGGTCGAACTGGAGAACACCAGTGACTGGGGTTCCGGTCGCACGGTCAACGCTAAAGTCACGAATCAAGGACCGGCCGCGACCAGCTCGTGGAGTGTGTCCATGCCGTGGAATGGCACCATCTCCGCGTGGAGTGCGGACGCTGCCGTCAGCGGCGGATCGTTGACCGCAAAGAATGTCTCGTGGAACGGCGCGATCGCCGCCGGCGGCAATACCGCCTTCGGGTTCACCGACACGTCT
>JAUPKM010000530.1 GCA_030837445.1 Actinomycetota bacterium | reverse complement strand
TTCCCAACCCGTGAGCCACGTAGGTGTAGAAGGCCCCGGAGTTGGCCACCTTCCTGGCCATGGCCGCGTACCCGAGGGCGAACAGCAGCAGGGTGACCCCGGCCAGGATGTAGGCTCCGGGCACGCCCGCGCCGTTGCCTCTGGCGAACATCAGCGGAACGGTTCCGACAATCGCGGCGAGCGGAGCGGCCGCAGCGATGACGATGAAGACGATCTTGGATGTGGTCAGTCCGGAACGATCCGAGTCGGGTGATTCGTCGCTCATCTGCCCTCCCTCGGATCCAACTGTGACGACCGGAAGCCTGCTCGTGCCGCGGCGGAAGAGGCGCCGACTGTCAGTGGTCATGGAGCTTGGCGGACGGACGAGGCTCATGGACGGCAGGCCAAATCTGCCACAAGCTGCCACCTGACGTGGAATCTTCGCCGACGGTCGATGCCCGAGTACTCGCGAATGCGGGGGGACGGACTCCTGCTATGGGTTGCGGCGATTGGCAGTTGCGCGCTGCCGAAGGCCGAGCAACATCTGCCTTTCCATCACGAAACCGATCGGTTCAACTATGTGCCACATGACGCTCAGGGAGTTCGGATACGTGAGACGCTGGCGAACGATCACCCGGGTGCCGAGGCCACTCGCCGCTGGCCGCAGCGCCCACTGCCAGGTGGCACGACCGCCGGTCGAGTCGTTCGGGGGGATCTCGTGTGGCGGCTTCGGATCGGCGCCGATCAAGACGAGGTCTGTCGGTGCGCGTGCCAGCCAGACCTGAAAGCACGGGTAGCCCTCTGGGCCAAGGCGGATCAGGTCCCCGGGATTGAGCGTCTGGTGCTGGTCGAGGATGCGATCGGCGCTGTGGATATCACACCGCGCCAGGTTCTCGAGGCCGTCGAAGCTGTAGAGGCCGCCTCGACCTTGACCGATCTGCACGAGCCATGGCCAGACGTCGGCCACCGGGGCGTCGATGGAAATGGCGCGGGTGTAGCCCAGACGAGGGGAGCGGACCAACTCGTCGCCAGGCATTGTTGCCCGGAGCTCCTCCGGGGTGGCACCCCAACGATTGAAGCGATGGCGCAGAATCGGGGCGGTCAACGCCGCTCCGGCGACCTGCGCGGCGCCGATCGTCGTGTGACGCCAGCCGCGTGAAGCAGGTCGTGCCGTGTTCATCTTCAGACTCCTTTCGAATTGCGGGCTATGTGTCGGACAAGCCAGGTATCCGCAGTCCCTCACTACGTAGTTCCAGCCGTGCCAGTGCATGTACGGCCGTGGGATCGCGTCGCCGCCAGGCTCCCGCCGGGTCAGGGTCGATGGCGGCCAGCAGATTCAGTGGCTGCCGCGAGAGCGCCCTGAGCGCGAATAGGTCGATGTCACCGTCGGCTAGTAGGAATCGCTTGGCGGCGGTGGCGCGCACGATGAATCGCAGCCGCAAGGGGAACCACAGCACGAACATCATGGTGATGGCCAGGAAGGCCAAGGTGAGCGGCAGGAACAGGGCCAACTGGGTCACGATCTCGCGCTGACTGGCCCCCGCATCGGCGATCGCCTGACCGGCTTCGCTCATTCGGTCGAAGGGGGCCCGAACACCGTCTCCGACGAGTGGCAGTCCGTCGACCCAGTCTCCGGCGCTGGTCATGTTGCCTGCCAGCGAGTCACCGGCGTCCTCCAACTTCGCTCCCGGAGTCCCAAGAGGTTCGATGAGGTTGTTGAGCTTCACGGCCAGCCAGACCCACAGGAGGCACCAGCAGAAGAACCAGACGTCGGCGACAATCTGACGGGCGCGGCGGCTCGGGGTGTCGGCGTAAAGCTTCACTGTCATGGCTCAATACTGCCCATGGGAGTCGGACTCGGCAGGGTGGACCATCCCGCCCGTGACTGGCCGAGCCAGGATGTGCCCAATGCAGACATATCCGGCTGAACCTGGCGGGAAGCGCCCGACTCAGACCCGGGCTCACGCTGCGGACTGAAGCTCCGCCGCGCCGAACGAGACGTCGAACCTGTCGCACCAGAGGCTGACACTGGACAACTTGGCTAAATCCACGGTCGCCGGGATCTCGTAGTTCTGGTTGCCCTGGTTCCCCTTCAATTTGCCCAGCGACACGTAGGCGCCCTTGTCGAAGACGCTGGCGCCGTCCACTCCGGCCGTCACGGGTGCGTCCGTCAGCCAGACATGCACATCGGGACCGTCACTGGTGTCGAGTCCTTCGATTCGAAGGATCCGGCGACCGTCGGGCAGGCTGATGATCGAGACCTGCCCGGACGTGGGATGCTCCTGGTCGACGAACGTGCCGGTGGACAGCACGACGGCCGCGGCCGCTTCGGATGGCGTTGCCGAGGATCCGGGTGGGCCCGTCGTGGGCGAGGTTGCACCGGATTGGGTGGCGACAACCGGTGCGGCGTCCTCCACCCGAGTGTCGACGAAGGCCTTCCACGGTTGGAACAGGAAGGCTCCGGCGGCGGCGAGGATGACTACCACCGCTGCGGCGGCAATCAGCAGGATCGGCCGTCGCTTGCTGGAGGTCTGTCTGGCTTTCGCGTTACTCATTTCGGTGGCTCCTCGACTTGGGACTGTGGGGCTCGGGCAACTGCCACAAGTCAACCTCTGCCCAGCACGTCCGACCAGTACCTGCCGGGTTACGGAACCATTACCGGTTGCCCGCACCGCAGACTGGAGCCGCACCGCAGACTGGAGCCGCACCGGGGACGGGAGCCGGCGCGACCTCAGCTGACAACGGGTCCAAGTCGCGGCCATTCCTGTGCCGGGCAGTGGTCCATCACCGTGTCGACGCCGGCCCGGCGCGCCCGAGCCGCGGCGTCCTCGTCGATCACGTCGAGTTGCAGCCAGATTGCCTTGGCGTGGGCAGAGATGGCTTCGTCGACGACTGGTCCGACGAGTTCGGAGCGGAGGAAGACGTCAACCACGTCCGGGGCCCCGACGGCTGCCGCAGCCTCCGTCACCGATCGATAGCCGACCTGGCCGTGGACGCTGGCCGCACTTGGATGAATCGGGACGATTCGCTTGCCATGGTCGGCCAGCAGCGCCGCGACGCGATAGGCGACGCGCTCCGGGTTGTCGCCCAAGCCGACCACGAACCACAGTTCGGCGTCCCGCAGGATGGCCTCCATCCGGGAATCGTCGCCGAACAGGTCAAGGTTGCGCGCGGTAGTCATGCGTGTGACTCTACCCACGCTGCGAGGCCGTCCCGGCGTACCTTCCCGTTACTCGTGAGCGGCAGCTCGTCGACCAGGTACACGCCCTTAGGGCGTCGATAGCCGGCAACCTCGGTCCGGGCCCAGCTGAGCACCTGATCGACCGAGATCTCACCGACGACGGCGGCACACACCCGTTCTCCCCAAGTCGGATCCGGTTGACCGAACACCGCGACGTCCCGTACCCCGGGACAGCGGCGTAGCTCGGCCTCAACCTCGGCCGGGTAGACGTTCATCCCGCCGGTGATGATCAGATCGTGTCGCCGGCCGTGGAGGAACAGGTATCCGTCGCGATCCAGCCGACCGAGGTCTCCGACAGTGAAGGCGGGACCAGTGGCCGTCTGCCGCCACGCCCGCTGAGTCTTTGTGTCATCGTCGAAGTACTCGAAGCGGGCGAAGTCCGGACCGACGCACCAGATGGTGCCCTCGTGCGCGACGCTGCCGTCGTCGATCAGGAGCGAACGGCCGGGCCGGGCGCGGCCGAGGGTCCCCGGCCGGTCCTCCCATTCCGACCCGCGACAGGCGGTGAATTGCCCCTCTGTGGATCCCAGGAACTCCCACACGTTCTCGACCCCGGCCCATCGGTGGATTCGCCGTTTGAGGTCGGGTGGGCACGCGGAGCCGGCATGGACCAGCCGCCGGTAGGTGGACGGCGGTGGTCCACCGGGCTGGTCCAGGATCCGCTGCAGGTGAGTCGGTACCGCCATGGCGACGCTGGGACGGTGTTCCACCATCGCCCGGGAGGTGCGCCGGGCGTCGAACCCGCCGGTGAACACCACCCGTGCGCCGGCCATCAGCGCCAGCATCGAGAAGCGCAGCGGGGCAGAGTGTGCCAGCGGACCATGGTTCAGCAGCACATCATCGGAGCCCAGTTGCCATTGCCGTTGCTCGTCCGCCCAGTAGTCCCGCGCCTCCGGCTCGGACATTACCCCGGCCCAGACACCCTTGGAACGCCCGGTTGTGCCGGAGGTGAAGTGCATCGGTCGGCCCAGCGGCACGTCGCTAATCTCGCTGCCGAGGTCGCCCGACCCGACTGCCAGCGCCGAATCGCCGCCCGACCCTGCCTGGCGGTCGGTCAGCGCCACGATGTCCGCATCGGCGAGCACCAGGGCGACCCGGGAATCGGCCACGAAGTCGGCGCGTTCGCGATCCTGCAGCACCGGG
>JAUPKM010000529.1 GCA_030837445.1 Actinomycetota bacterium | reverse complement strand
TGGCGTTGTCCGGTGAGCAGGCGATATCGCCGACAGCTGCGAAGGTCACGTCGCCGCCGAGGCTGGGAGCAGCTGTGGCCGCCTTGTACGGGAAGGCGTTGGGCGACGCCGACGATGATGACCCGCTCGAACTCAGCGGGTCGGCCGCGTCGGTCACCGAGGCGCCACATCCAGCAACCGACACGGTGAGTAGAGCGGCCGCTGGAGCGGCGGCCAGGTGGAAGCGGCGAAACGCCATTGTCGATACCACTTTCGTTGTTGTCGGCCGAGCGGCGCCGCTTGTTTGTGAACTTCGCGAATATCCCCCTGTGGGTGAGGGATTGCCTACCGGCAGTGATCGAACTCTAGGGGGAAGCGACGATCAAGGCATCGGTATGTGGCACGCAAACTGCGGCGACCGGTTTCGCGACCGCCATCGGTCGAAAAGCCGGAAGGGGGCGGAACACGCCTGGCACACTCCAGCCATGCCTAGAACCATCCACTCCACAGTGACACGGGACTTCGACCGGATCGCTCCCTTCACTGATGCGGTCGTCGCCGTGGCCCTCACCGCTCTGGTGCTCCCCCTGTTGGACATCCGCATCGACGAGGAGGGCAGTTGGGCCACCTTCTTCAAGGAGTACGGCAACGAATTGGGAGCCTTCCTCTACGGCTTTCTGATCATCTCCGTCTACTGGGCTGTGCACCAGCGGATCTGGGGGATGGCGCGGCAGAGCACGGCGGCCCTGCTGTGGGCCAACCTGCTCTGGATTCTGGGCATCGTGCTCATACCCTTCGGCACGGTCACCATCAACGAGTCCGGCGGCAAGCTTCCCATTCTTGGGGCCCAGATCTTCCTGATCGCTAACCTCGTGACCAGCGTTGGTCTCGGGCTGATCATCTATTTCATCGCCAATGACCCGCGAGTTTCCGATGGCAGTGTGGCGCCCCAACCCTTCGTGTGGACTTTGCGCTACGGAGCCATCTGGGCGCTCGCCTGGCTGGCCGTCGTGGTCGCGCCCGCCGCTGCCATTCCCTGGCTGTGGATACCTGGGCTGGTCATGTCGGTCACGTCTCGAATGACGTTGCCCAGCCAGAAGGCCTGGCTCCGCGAGCATGGCCGGCCGGTCTCGCGGCCCGGGGAGCCGTCGCCGGAACCGCCCGAGTAGCTGCACAGCCGGCGCAGACGCCCGCGGCGTGGCGGCTCCCTGCGGTACCCGGCAGCGCCCGCGGCGTGGCGGCTCCCTGGGGTACCCGGCAGCGCCCGCGACGGGGCGGCTCCCTGCGGTACCCGGCAGCGCCCGCGACGTGGCGGCTCCCTGCGGTACCCGGCAGCGCCCGCGACGGGGCAGGACGGTCAATGTGCGACTTACCCCACGCGAACTGGGACTTTGAACTACGGTCGGTCGCCAACTGGCCGACACCAGTTGCCTCATCCATCCCAACGCCAGGGAGCGCAAACATGTCGAACGCCAAAGACGCTGCCGTGGACGCCGCTGAGATCACCGACCAAGAGGTCCTGTATGGGGTACCGAGTCGCGGAGAGTCCCGTTGGGCGGTCGTGCTCGTCATCATCTTTAGCCTGTTCGTCGACACGCTCATCCCCCATTTGCCCCTCGGCCCACAGTGGGGCTACCGAGGGATGCTTGTCGCCCTGCTTATCCCATTGTGCCTAGGCTTCCTGCACGGCCGGAGGGCCGAGCGATGGTCTCGCGCTATTTCGCTGGTGATCCTCACAGTGCTGGCATGCGGAAATGTTGTCGCATTGGTCCTCATCCTGACGCCGATCCTGGACGAGGAATCGAAGTTCACCGGTCACCTGCTGATCCTCGGCGCCGTCTACATCTGGCTGGTGAATGTCCTCGTGCTTGGCATCATCTACTGGGAAGTCGACCGCGGTGGCCCGAAAGCCCGGATGCGGGCCCAGCACGACCCCCCGGGTCTACTCTTCCCTCAAATGTCGAACCCAGGAGTCGGAAATCGCGGCTGGGGTCCCCAGTTCAGCGACTACATGTATGTCTCCTTGACCAACGCCATGGCATTCAGCCCTGCAGACTCGATCCCCCTCACCCGGCTCTGCAAGATGCTCATGGCCTTTCAATCGCTGGTGTCCCTTCTGACTTTTGCACTTGTCGCCGGCCGGGCGATCAACATCCTCAGCCAGGGCGAGTAGCAGTTCGTCATCGGGAGGGTAGATCATTAGCGCCGTGGACAAGCATGGCAAGGACCGCCGCCCCCGCGTCGCGATTGTTGGCTCGGGCTTCGGCGGCCTCTTCGCCGCCAAAGCGCTCCGCCGAGTCCCGGTGGACGTGACTCTCATCTCGAAGACGACGCACCACGTGTTTCAACCGTTGCTGTACCAGGTCGCTACCGGCATCCTGTCCCAGGGCGAGATCGCACCGACCACGCGAGACATCCTCAAGCGTCAGCGAAACGTTGAGGTACTGCTCGGCGAGGTGACCGACATCGACGTCGCGAACCGGGAACTGCACTCCCGGATGGGCCCCATCAGAACCGTGACGGGGTACGACTACCTACTGGTGGCCACCGGCGCGGGGCCGTCCTATTTCGGCCATCCAGAGTTCGAAGAGTTCGCGCCGGGCCTGAAGACGATCGACGACGCCCTCGAGTTGCGAGGGCGCATCTACGGCGCTTTCGAGGTTGCCGAATTGCAGGCTCCCGCTGGCTTGGCGGAACCGTGGCTGACGTTCGTCGTCGTCGGGGCGGGGCCCACGGGAGTAGAGGTTGCCGGTCAGATCCGGGAACTGGCCGCCCGATCCCTCCGCCACAACTTCCGCCGCATTTCGCCGGCGAAGGCGAAGGTCGTGCTGATAGACGGCGGCGATGCGGTGCTGTCCTCCTTCGGCCCGGAGCAGTCGGCTCATACCAAGGCGCAACTCGAGAAGATGGGTATCGACGTCAGGCTCGGCGCCTTCGTCGATGGGATGGACGCAGATGGCGTCGACGTTCGCTATTCCGACGGCAGGCAGGAACGTATCGAGGCCAAGTGCAAGGTCTGGGCTGCTGGCGTCGCCGCCTCTCCGCTGGCCGCCGAGCTGGCCCGCGCGACGGGAGCCGAGGTCGACCGCAGTGGCCGGATCAAGTGCCTGCCCGACCTGACGTTGCCCGGCCATCCGGAAATCTTCGTGGTTGGCGACATGGTCGCCCTGAACGACTACCCAGGCGTCGCGCAGGTGGCGATGCAAGGTGCGAAGTATGCGGCCAAGCGTATCCGCGATGAGCAGGCCGGAAAGGCTGACGCCGAGCCATTCCACTACTTCGACAAGGGCAGCATGGCGACCATCTCCCGGTTCCGTGCGGTCACAAACATCGGTCGATTTCGGCTCCGCGGTTTCATCGCCTGGCTGATGTGGCTGTTCGTCCATCTGATGTACCTGGTCGGATTCTTCCAGCGGGTGTCCACCCTCGGACACTGGTTCCTCGCGTTCATCGGACGAAGCCGGACTGAAGCGACCACCACGACCTACCAGGCCCGCGGTGTGCGAGAGCTTCGGCAACTGCCAGCCGACGAACTCGGCTCGACCGGCGTCGGCCTCGACCCGCCCGGGAAGCCAACCGACACCTCACAGCTCGACCTGCCCGCCACACCAGCCGACACGTCGTGACACCTGTCTCCCCATGGCCGCGGGAAGGCCCCGACCACTCGGTTTCAGGGGCCCCTTCTGATTTGGGCCAGCCGCTCAAGCCGGCCACTCGAGGTGCCGAAAGCGCGACCAAGGCAACTTGAGCACTCCGGCCGCAAGGCCATCGGAAGGTAGGTATCCACGATGGACGGCCTCTGTTTCAACTGCGGCTCCCACTTACCCGCGGGGTCGCCCTCGTGCCCGATGTGCGGAGCGCTCGGAAACGTCCAGCCGCCGAAGCCGCCCGAGTGGGGCCGACTACCCGAGGCTGCCACGCTGGGCGTGGACGACATCTTGGAGGAACTGGGATCGGAAACGCTGACGTTCGGTAGGTAAGAGCACGGGTGCCAGCCCGTGTCCTGCTCCAGCCATGTGGAAGGCATTCCTCACCAGCGAACTCATACTGGACGCTCACCGGTTCCGGTTTGGCGCGCGGGCGAGGTGCTCGCCACCCAGGCAGGTCGCGCTGCCTGTTGGGGTCGGCACTCTGTCAGCATTGCAGCGTGCGCCGACGGTCGACGCACCACTCCATTTTCCACTCAGGCGAGGAGCACCCATGGACATCGCGGTCATCGGGGCCGGCGGAACCTGCGGACGCCAGCTGTGCATGCAACTGCTCGAACGCCGAATCGCTCAGACCGGGGATCGGCTGCAGATGGTGACCCGCCGTGGGGGCGCCAGCGAAACCGAGCTGTGGGGGCTACGCGCCGATCTGCAGGATGCCTTCGACGACTGGGGTCCGGAGGTCGAGTTGGTGTTCGAGCCCGAAGATGTGGCTGCCGACATCCTCGTGATGATGGCCGGGGAGACGGTATCCACCGACCCGGGCGCCGAGACGGACCGTGCGGCACTTGCGCGTCGCAACGCGGCGATGTTTGCCCACTACGCGGACGCCGCCGCCGACCGTGCCGATCCACCGATCGTGGTGGTGCAATCCAACCCAGTCGAACTCGGGGTGTCGATATTCGCCGATCGACTACCTCCGCAACGAGTCCTGGGCGCCGGCGCCTGGTCTGACTCGCTGCGCTTCGCCCGAGAGATAGCCGCCGATCTGGGCGTGTCCAGGCGTGATGTGCAGGCGGTCATGTTCGGCCAACATGGCGATCATCTGGTCCCGCTCTGGAGCAAGGTCGACGTGCGAGGGCTGGCGACGGAAGCCGTTGCCGAGTACATCGCCGCCAGCCGCGCGGGGTTCAATCTGGCCGACCTCCCGGAGCGGGTGCGAGTGGCGAAGTCAGAGATGATCGAACTGATCCGCGGCGGCCATATCGGTCAAGCCTTCGAGGGGGTTCAGCTTCTGCCAGCGGATCTGCGCGCCGCCGTCAAACCGTTCTTCACTCACTTCACCGCAGGACGAACGACCGAGGCCGTCACGGCACGGTCGGCCGCGGACCTCGTAGGCGCGTTTGTAAGTGGACTCGCCTTCGCAGTGCCTGCGCAGGTGGTGGCAGCGGGCAATTGGGCCGACGAATTGGGTTTGACCGGCACGCCGCTCGGACTGCCTGTCATCCTCGGTCGGAGCGAGTGGGCAGCGATTTTGCCCGTCGATCTGGCGGCCGATGAGGCCGCCGCCATGCAAGTTGCTGCCGCCGCCATCAACCGTGCGATCGCCGACGCGGCGGAACCCACGGTCGACGGCACGCGCGCCTGACGACGCGACCGATCGGAACTGACCGACACCACCCGCCGGGCAGCTTCCTCGAAGGCATGACCTTGGGGCCTGGTGGGCGGTTTCGACCTTGGGGCCTCGGCCGGAACTGTGCAGTGCGCCTCGTCAGGCCCGTCCGATTTGAGGGTGAAGACGACTGCGAAAATGTGGATCTGGTGTTTCGCGGCCGGTTTGTTCTTGATGGCAGCGATAAATGGCCTGGCGAATGTCATCGACGGGAACGGCTGGCTGGCATGGGCGCAGATTGTCGGGAGCATCGTGGTGGTCGTGGCGGCCGTCGCCATCCTGTCGAAGGAACGCCAGGCCGAGAGGGGCGCCCAGCCGGACTCATGAGTGGGGCGGCGACGTATCGGCCGAGGAAGGGGTTCTGGGTGGAGCCGACTCGCGAGATCGAACCCCGGACCTACGCAATACGAAAACGTTGGTGCTTCACCCTGGCTGGCGCATTCCCGCCAGCCAGACCGTACACCCTGCGCCCGACCGCTTACCGGCAGAAGACGAGAGGGCTCTCGACCTCGAAGTTGGCGCGCGCCGACAGGCCGGACGTTGCGGCCATGAGTCGAGCTGTCCACCGCACACAGGTTTCGGCATCTCGGCGAACTTACCGCCCTGCCGAAGGAACCGGGACGCGCTTTGCTACTGGCCGTGACAGCGACAGCCGGCAGGGTCGGGCAAGTGCTCCACAGCCTGCGGCAGCAGGAGTCGCAATCGATCCAAGTTACGTTCGACCAACCGGAAGACCTCCGCCTCGCTGACCCCAGCACCGGTTGTCAGATTGGCCGCGTAATCCGTGACGAGCGCTAAGGTCGCGTAGCACAGTCTCAGTTCCCGGGCCAACACGGCTTCCGGGTGGCCCGTCATGTTCACCAGTGTCCAGCCCGCGCTGGCGTACCACCCGGCCTCGGCCCGGGTCGAGAATCGCGGACCCTCGATCACCACCATTGCCCCGCCGTCTTCCGCGGCCCAGTCCCCGGTCTGACACGTGACCAGCAGCGACTCGCGCACCCGCGCGCAGTAGGGCTCGGCGAACTGCGCATGGACCGTGGTGCCGTCACTGTCGTCATGGAAGGTCTGCACACGTGTGTGGGTCTGGTCGACCAATTGGTCGGGTACAACCAGGGAACCGGGCACAGCCTCCCGTTGCAGCGAGCCGGCCGCACACGAGCCGATGATCTGTTTGACGCCTAACTCGGCCAGCGCATGCAGATTGGCACGGTAGGGGATTTTGTGCGCCGGAAATCGATGGCCAGGTCCATGACGGGACAGGAATGCGGTCCGAACACCTCCGACCTCTGCGATCTCGATGTCGCCGGAGGTCGGCCCGTAGGGAGTCGACGGCGTGATCGTTGCCAGGTGCCCCGATGCCCCCGGCGAAAAGATGGAATACAGGCCCGATCCGCCGATGATCGCAACGTCAGCTTCGACCATCGGATCCTCCGGCAACCCGATCAGCGAAGGCCAACCCGATGAACCCCAGCCCGACCGCGAGCAACAGAGCGAAGGTTGACCCGTTGCCGCCGATCACGCCGCCGTCAGCCAGGCCGACCAGTTGAACCAGAGATGCCAGCAGCGCGACCGCGCCGGCCACAAGAGCAAGTTGGAATCTGCCCAACAGGGCTGACAGGATTCCGATCACCGCGCAGATCGTCAGCACGATCGCTGAGTTCGTCGATTGCTGCACCCATCTGTAGGCCTCGTCCGGTGAGGACACCAACATCACCAGGCTCACCAGCGACAGCGCCGATAGTGCCAGCAGACCGCCCTTGACTGTCATCGTGATCTCCCCTCAGAGGTGATTGGTGCGGTGATCATGTCGTTCGGGCCAACCATCGACTGATCCGCCTCGGACTCGTCAGCCACACTGGTCGCAGGAGCGCGTCCAGGCCCCACACCCGACCGGCGCCAACGCCGGCCAGCAACAGCGACCCCACCATCATCAAGTAGTAGGACCATGGCCATTCCTCCGGCGTCAGACCGACCGAGAGGAAGATGACGAAGCTCTGCCCGACGGCGATCAGCGCCCACAGCCGGGTGCAGAGCCCGACCAACAGAAACGCACCGATTGCCGCTTCCGACACCACGACAAACCATCCGAACAACTCGATGTTGGGCAGGATCACGCTCTTTACAAGTGCCGAGTAGGGCGGGAATACCGGGTGCTCGATAGCCAGTCCGGTGAACGCGGCCAGGGCCCTGAAGTCCGGTGGCGTCTTCCAGCCGACGTTTTGAATCCAAAGAAAGGCGATCACCACGCGGGAGACCAACACTGCCGCACGGGCAAATCGATCATCGGCGAGGTTGCTGCTGCCGGACGGGGTCTGCGATTTCGTGGAGGCGGAACTCATCTGCGGCCCTTCGTTGCCAGTTCCGCTACCTTAGTGGTTCCCCCGACATAGCGCCCACCACCGGGGCGCCACCGAATCCGGACGGAAGGGAACGCCATGCGGGTGATAGTGACCGGGGCCGCAGGCTTCATCGGTTCCCACGTCGCCGAAGAGGTGACCAGACTCGGCCACGACGTGGTGGCGTTGGACGGGTTGATTCCAGAGGTCCATCCACACGGGGTCTGGCCGACTGGCAGGGCCGATCATTGTCAACGGGTGACTGTTGACCTAAGGGACACGGGGGCGGTCACGGACGTAATTGCGGGTGCGGACGCGGTGATCCACCAGGCGTCCCTGGTGGGCCATGGCCTCGACCTCGCCGACCTCCCGCGGTATGCGGGCCTGAACGACCTGGGTACCGCAAGTCTGCTGGCCGCCATGCACACCGCACACATCGGAAGGTTGGTCCTGGCCAGTTCAATGGTCGTGTATGGGGAGGGCCGTTACACCTGCCCCGAACACGGCGTGACGGAACCGTTGCCGCGCACGACCGTCAACCTCGCCCGCGGGGAGTTTGAGCCGGAGTGCCCAGGTTGCCGCGCTCCGCTGGTCTGGCGCCCCGTACCGGAATCGGCGCAGTTGCGGCCGACCAGCGCATACGCGGCGAGCAAGGTGTCTCAGGAGCACTTCGTTTCAGTCTGGGCTCGGTCAACCGGGGTGGCAGCATTCGCCCTGCGTTACCACAATGTCTACGGGCCTCGGATGCCCCTCAACTCCCCCTATTCGGGAGTCGTCGCGCTTTTCCGCTCGCGCGTGGTGGCCGGGAGGCCACCCCTGGTCTTCGAAGACGGCGAACAGATGCGTGACTTCGTCCATGTCCATGACATCGCGCGCGCAAATGCGCTGGCCCTCGGAAACGAGACCGAGCTCGCACCGGGACTGCATCCGGTAAACATCTGCAGCGGTGACCCCCGCTCGGTCGGCTGGGCCGCTGGGCTGCTGGCTTCGGCGGCAGACGCACCTACTCCAATCGTTACCGGCGAGTACCGGGCAGCAGACGTTCGACACGTCGTGGCAGACCCAACGCGGGCGCGGCAGTTGCTGGGATTCGAAGCGACGATCAGCCCGGAGTCGGGATTGGCCGCTTTCGGGCAGGAATCGGCCGCTGGTGAATGACCGACTCTCACCAGGGGGAGTCGATGAACGCGGCCAGCGCCAAGGCGACCGCGGCCTGCGCCAGCAGCCAGCCCCGGCGAGGTCCCACCACCGCTCCGGCCAGCATCAGCCACGGCGTCAACGGCAGCCAGATCCGTTCCACCTCACCGCGCATGAATCCGGACAGCGCGCCGAGGACAGCCGCGGTGAACGCGAGTAGCACGAACAGCGGTACCGGCTTCGCCAATCGAGTGACTCTGGGAAGTGAGGCCAGCACCGCCGGCCCGATAAGGGTGGCCAGAACGACAATGTTCGCAAACAGGAAATACCAGTAGGGCCGCACCGAGGCGCCGTTCAACTGCCACGCGTGTCGCGTGGCCAGGATTCCCTCGTCGATTCGGAAACCGGCCGCGGCCCACAGAAATACCTGCAGAACGACGAGCGCCGCGGTGTAGCCGAACACCCGCCAGGCCCGGGTATGCACCAGTACAGCGACGGCCACCAAGCCCATCGTCAGCAAACCGTAGGAAAGGAACGGACACAGGCCCAGCAGAACACCGGCACCGGTCGCGGCGAGCCACTTGGGCCAGCCGGAAGCGGTGCTGGCAATCGCCAACAGCGCCACCCCCCAGGCCAGAACCCCGGAGAAGAACGCGTCCGGTGACGTGGCAATCCAGACGGCGGCCGGTGCCAGAACTGCTGCCGGGAACATCCGGCGCGCCAACGTCTCGCCTTCGCTGCCCGCCAGCGCGCGCACCGCGACGGCCGCGGCAGCGACCGCGCTGCAGCCGACCAGTACGTAGATCACCGCCACGACCCAGGGACTGGCCAGCCCAAGGCGGTCCGCCAGGGCAAGGAGCACAACCTGCCCGGGCGGATGCCCCTGCACATGGACCGCGTAGGTCAGAATCTGGTCGGTGAACCGGCCGAGGAATTCGGGGATGTCTCTGATCGGCAGGGCGGTCAAGTAGTCATCGTCGCGATACAGCGGCCGCAGGAAGTCCGACCAGCCGCGGGCAGTCGTCAATGTCCATGACCAAACGCTCGCCCACACCACGCCCACGATAAGCAGCCACCGCCAAGGCAGCCGGCGCGAAATCACAGGTAAAAGAACGACGCCAGCAACCGCCGCTGCTGCCGGCAATAAGAGGAATTCCACCTTCGGTTCCAGTGGACCGCCGAGGAACGGTTGGGTGCCGAAGAGCACTAGGTCCTGTTGACCGGTGTCCTCCAGCCAATAGCCCCACCACGCCACTGCCACCATCGCGAGTAACCAGAGTGCAATGGGCCATACCCGCGGCCGCAACTCGGGCAGGTCCGGGAGGGAGGCGCTCACACTGTGAGCGTATGCGATAGTGACGGGCGTGCCCGAGAGTACCGACGTGACGTTGGTGCTGCCGTGCTTGGACGAGGCCGCCGGCCTGCCGTGGATCCTGTCGCGGCTTCCGGAGCATGTTCGCGCGATCGTGGCGGACAACGGTTCCACCGACGGCAGTGTCGAGGTGGCGCGCGATCTCGGAGCCCACGTCGTCCATGCCACGCCAGCGGGCTACGGCGCAGCGTGTCACGCCGGAATCGCAGCCGCTACCTCGGACGTTGTGGCCGTGATGGACTGCGACGCGACCCTGGACCCAGCCCAGCTGCCCCCCCTGATCGCCGCCGTCGCAGCAGGCTCAGCCGACATGGCCGTCTGCCGACGCCGACCGAGCGCACACGCGTGGCCCTGGCATGCCCGCGTTGGGACCGCGTTTCTCGCGTGGCGGCTCCGCCGTGCGACCACGCTGACGATTCACGATCTGCCGCCGGTGAGGGTGTTTCGCCGCGATCCGTATCTGGCACTCGGAATCGAGGACCGCGCTTTTGGTTACCCGATGGAGGTGTTGGCTCGGGCGGCCGCAGCGAGCTGGACCGTCACGGAGTTCGACATGGACTATCGACCCCGAATCGGCCGTTCGAAGGTCAGCGGCACGGTTCGGGGTTCCGTCCGCGCAACGACAGCACTCCTGCGCGCTGCGCCGCGAAGGGGTTGATAAGGCGCGTGTCGTCACTGACGGTTCTCATCATGGCCAAGGCTCCGATCCCGGGCAGGGTCAAGACTCGGCTGCGACCTGCGTTCACGGACGATGAAGCGTCCGAGCTGGCCGCCGCTGCCCTGACCGACACGGTCGCTGCGGCTTTCCGGTGCACCGACCGGGTGGTGGTGGCGCTCGAGCGATGGGGCTCGCGCGCGGTACCGGCCGAGATCGGGGATGCGGCTGTTATCGATCAACAGGGTGGCGGGTTGGGAGAGCGACTGGACAACGCTCTCGCCCGGCAGTGGGAGGTGTCCCCGGGCCGGCAGCTCGTGATCGGAATGGACACCCCGCAGGTGACTCCGGAACTCCTCCTCGCAGTGGCCGATTTAGCCGAGCACCCGCCGGAGTGTGGCATCGGGCTGGCGTCAGATGGCGGATTCTGGGCGTTGGCGTTTGCCGGGCCACCTGTCCCGGTGCTGTCGAAGGTTCCGATGAGCCGCCCGGAGACCGGGGCCCTGACCGTGTCTGCCTTGCGCTCGGCCGGCTGCCAAGTCCGCGAAGGTCCGCAATTGGCCGATGTGGATGACGCGACGGCTGCGGCCCGCGTGGCGTCGATCGCACCTGCCACCGTTTTTGCCCGCACCTACTGCGAGATCGTCGCGCGAAGGTCCTGATGTCCTACCGCTGTCGCGCCCCAGCGCAGGCGACCAGACGGCACGATGTCATAGTTGCACGACCCGCCGACGCCCGTTGCCGTTGTAGGAGGCCTCATGGACATCGAATCCCGTCTGGGACCAGTACTGGCCGTGGCCGCCGCGAATGCCGCGGCAGTCGATACCGAGGGGGTGTTCCCCGCAGCCTCGGTCGCGGAACTGCGCCGATCGGGCCTGCTCGGCCTGACGATCCCGACGGACGAAGGCGGGTTGGGCGCTGGTCCCGAGGTGTTTTCCGAAGTCGTCAGCCGGCTGGCCGAGGTGTGCGGTTCAACCGCCATGATCTACCTGATGCACATCGCTGGCACCATGCCGATTGCTGCCGCCCCTCCGAGCGCCTACCCGAACCTATTGTCGGAACTGGCGGACGGCACCCGGTTGGCAACCTTGGCGTTCAGCGAGAAGGGTTCCCGATCACATTTCTGGGCGCCGATGTCGCGAGCTGAGGTTAGTGCCGATGGCATCCGGCTCAACGCCGAGAAGAGTTGGGTCACCTCGGCGGGATTCGCCGATGTCTACCTGGTGAGCACTCAGACGGCAGAGGCTGCCAGCCCCACCGAGTCGGATCTCTTCGTCGTGCTCGGCGATGACCCGGGCGCCACCGTCGGGCCAAGATTCACCGGCCTCGGCCTGCGCGGCAACGAGTCATCGCCCATGCGCTTCGACACCCTGGTCCACGATTCGGAGCGGGTGGGTGACGTGGGTTCGGGCTTCGCGACCATGATGGGTGTCGTCCTGCCTTGGTTCAACCTCGGGAACGCGTCGGTAACCCTCGGGCTCGCAAAGTCCGCCCTGGACGCGGCCGTCCGGCACGTGTCCGGCGCCAACTTGGCCCATCTGGACTCCCGGCTGGCAGATCTGCCCACCATCCGCCACCGCATCGGCAAGGCGGGCATTCTTCTCGCGGCCCAGCGGGAATACCTGGCGGCCACGGCTCGGAAGATCGCCAACCCCGCCGACGACACTCTGATGTACGTCCTCGGTGCGCGCGCCAGCGTCAACGATGCAGCCCTGGAGATCACCGACCAGGCGATGCGAGTCTGCGGCGGAGCAGCTTTCTCCAAACACCTCCCGATCGAACGCAACTTCCGAGACGCCCGGGCAGGACATGTGATGGCACCGACCTCAGATGTGTTGTACGACTTCTACGGCAAGGCGATGTGCGGAATGGAGCTGTTCTGATGGCGCGGGTCCTCGTGGGCGCAGTCGCCTACACAGCAAACGTCGTGCCCATCTGGGAGGGCATCCGGGACTATTTCCGCGGGTCGGCCGTGGAGATGGACTTCGTCCTGTTCTCCAACTACGAGCAGTTGGTTGACGCCCTGATGGCGGGGTGGATCGATATCGCCTGGAACACCAACCTGGCATACGCGCGCACCTATGGGCTGACTGATGGCACCTGCGTGGCGTTGGCAATGCGGGACACGGACGCGACCTTCCGGTCGGTCCTGGTCAAGCGAACAGGGTCCGAGCTTGAGTCGATGGCGGATTTGGTCGGTCAACGAATCGCCCTGGGGTCCAAGGACTCAGGGCAGGCACGCATCCTCCCGGTGAAGTTCCTGGCCGACGCCGGGATCACCAGCGAGAACTCGACGTTCGTGATCTTCGACTCAGATGTCGGCAAGCACGGCGACACCGGCCGCAGCGAGTTGGACGCGCTTCGGGCCGTTCTTGATGATGAGGCCGACGTGGCCGCTCTCGGGATTACCACCTGGCAGCAACTCCAGGCTTCGGGCGACTTGGGCGTCACGGAATTCTGGACGAGCGACGAGTACAGCCATTGCACATTCACGGCGTTGCCGTCCTTGGACGAAACCGTGCGCGACGCGTGGGTGGACCATCTCATGGCGATGGACTGGGAGAATCCCGACCACCGTCCCATCCTCGAGATGGAAGGCCTCACGAAGTGGGTGGCACCGGTACTCTCGGGCTACGACTCCCTGTTCGAAGCAGTCAGGGAGCAGTCGGTTCCGCTGCGATGGTGACCGCTCGGGAACGAGCCTCGCTTGTGCTCAACCTGATGGCGGCCGTCAACGGCATCGCTTCGGGCACGACGGTCCGGGTTGCGGTGTCCTCACCGGCCGAGGTGACCGAGGTGCACAACTGGTGCCGAAATTCGGGGAACTCGGTCTACGCCGTGCACGAAGCGGAAATCGAGGTGTACCGAGGTTCGATGGAGAGTGCCGCGGCGACGTTGGCGCCCCACCAGCTACCCGGCTACCGCCTCTGGTTCTACACCAACTTCCACTGCAATCTGGCCTGCGACTACTGCTGTGTGTCATCGTCGCCGCGGGCCGACCCTTGGCCGCTGGGGGCCGAATTGGTGACGGAACTTGTTTCCGTGGGATCGGCGAACGGGGTTCGTGAGATCTACCTGACCGGCGGGGAACCCTTCCTGAATCCCGAGCTGCCAGGGATCGTAGAAGCTTGCACGGCTGCGGCTCCGACTGTGCTGCTGACGAATGGCATGCTGCTGCGGGGGATGCGGCGATCCTGGCTGGAGGCCATGCCGAGAGACGGGCTGTGCCTGCAGATCAGCGTCGACTCGGCTACGCCGGAGCTGCATGACCTGCACCGTGGTGAGGGTAGTTGGAGCCGGGCGATCGAGGGCGTTCGAGTCGCCAAGGACGCTGGTTTCGACGTGCGGTTGGCAGCCACCTTGACCACCGGTGCCGCCGCCGAGGAAAGGGCACTCGCCGGGCTTTGCGCCGAGCTCAACCTGACCCACGACGAGACGATCGTCCGTCGCGTCGCCCAGCAGGGAGTGGCGACCAGGGGAATCTCAATCTCCCGTGCCACCGTGGTGCCGGAGGTGTGCGTCACCGGCCGCGGGGTCTACTGGCACCCAGTGGCCGCCACCGACCCTGCGATGCAGGTCCACGATCACCTGGCGGACCTATCAGGCGCTATCGACACCATCCGTGACGAGTTCCTGGCTTATCGCCGACAGGGAGACATGCTGGCGGCGTCCTTCCCCTGCGCTTGAGCGAGAAGCCGCCCTCGAATGCGAACGCGGCGCTTGTTGCCGCTACCAGAGTCGGCGCAGACAATCCGCCGGGCTCAGCGCGGTGAGGGCGTGCGATACGGCTAGCCGCGAGCGGAGGCCCAGAGGCAGGGGTATCGCCGTTCTAAGTGCCCCTGACCAGGCCTTTCGTGGAGCCGCCTCGGGGAATCGAACCCCGGACCTACGCATTACGAGTGCGTTGCTCTGCCATCTGAGCTAAGGCGGCAAAGTCGTTGCGGCGCAACAACTCTTGGCACTTCTTGAGCGTGCTGTATCGCATTCTTGCGGGCAATTAGGTGCTTACCCCACACTTTCAGGGACGAATCCGGCGACAAGTCCCCTGCGTGGGTCCGAGCCGAGATTCGTCACCCTTGCCGTTCCGAGATGATACCTGGTGGTACCCCCAGGAGACTGCGGATGGGTCGTTGGGTTCAGGGACAGCACTCGCGGAGGAAGTAGTTCACTCTTCGGGACCGGGTGGGGTGGTGTCATGGCCAGCCAGACATGAGGCCAGCAACGTTCCCACCAGCAGCACACTTGTGGTCGCAACCAGGAAGGTGAAAAAGGCAAACACCACACCGATGGGTCCATAACTGCTGGCCTGGTTCGCGAGGGACTCAGCGAGGAAGTAGACCGACCAGAGCCCGATACCGAAGCGCCCCACCGTGACGATCGCGGCTGCAATCGCCAGCCGGTTGCGGGGCACCTGCCCGCCCGTTAGGACGAACTGCGCGGCGAACTCGGCCAGCCACCAAACGGTGACCGTCGCTAGTATGAACAGGACGAGCTCGGCGGCGTCGCCCGACCTCCACGTGCCTCTCAGCGCCGCCACACTGACCATCATTGCGATCTGAATGAGCAGCCACACCGCGGCCCGCCACTGTTGTGCGAACCTAAGCCGAGGCACCCCCCAAATGTCCGTATAGGCACGCGAGATCTTGCGGCCCAAGCTGAAGGCGGACCAAAGCACGATTATCAGGCCGAGCCAGTAGACGCCCTGAGTCTGCTTGTCGAGCAGTTGGCGGACCGTCTGTGCCGCCGCGCCCGTGAGACCGAACCGTGTGACCAGCTGTTCCGCGATCGCGGATTGACCGCCGGTGAACAGGACGGAGAGGGCAAGGATCAGAGGTATGTAGGCGACGAATGCCACCGCAGAAACCTGGTAGATAAGGTCGAGCAACCGGAGTTCGATGAAGCGCTGGGTGAAGCTGCCAACCCATCCCTGCTGAGCGCGATCCAGCAATCTCCGGTTCCGGCTTTCGCCCTGATCGGCCGTACCCGTCGCGCTCTCCAACGTGACCCTTCTTCCCGTGCTCACCGGCGGGGCTCCTCATGCTAGCGGCGGGCCGCCCGGGAGAGGGATCCACAAGGGTGCGGGAACACGCGGGTTCACCCTCACACCGCGACCACCACCGGGGCCTACCCGGCGGGTATCGGCAGCACGCTCCGCGTGCCCTGCGCGGCCACGCCCAAGGCTTTCAGATCATGGGTGTCAGTCGTCCAGCCGTCGTAGGAGCGCACGTAGTAGACGGCGTTGTCGTGGTCCCGCGCGACGTACCACTGCGTGTAGTCCCCGGAGGCCGCCAGGTGTCTGGGAACACTGACCAGATCGAGTGAGTGGAACGCCTGGTTGATCGCGGCGCGCGCATCCTTCGCCTCGGTTGTGACCTCGGTCAGCACTGTCGCTCGGATGAACCGGGATGGCGGTGTGACGTCGCCGGGCATGCCGAGCAGTCCAGTGCCGTTGCCAGTCGGCTTCACGGTCATCCCCATCAGGTTCTTCGGCTCGTCCTCGACGTTGGTCAAGCCGACGTAGTTGCGGAGGTTCGTGACGTGCCAGTCGTAGGTTGGGGAGTTTGTGAGCACGCCGATCGCGTTGTCGTGGAGGTGGATGCCACCGTCGACGAATTCGACCACGAGATCTCCGCCGGAGGCGTCATGGATGCTCAGGTGCTCGGTGAAAGCGAAGTCCAACAGCGGCTTGACCACGTCCGGTACCGGCCTGTCCGACGGCCAGAGTCGCTTGATGGGCGCATTCCAGATGGCGACGCCAGCCAGCGCGGCCTTCACGTCGGCCACAGTCCGGCAGGTGCCCAGGATCCAACCGGCGAGGTTGACGAAGTCCACTGCGGGGGTGTCCGACGAGGCGGGCGGGTCAGTCACCAGATCTGTCTCGGGCAACCACAGCGTCCCGACCGAAAGACCTGCCTCGTTCAGGCCGTCGCAGAACGCGAAGTCGAAGCCGAAGGCGTCCATCCCGAGGAAGCCCAAGTCGTTGGTCCACTCGAGGGTGCCGGCAGCGGTCTGGGTGGGCGTCGCCTGCCACTTCTGACCCCTAGGTACAACCTGCACCCGCGACTGCGTCTCGTACCCGAAGTCCAATGTCCGTGCCGAGATGTGCATGTCTTTCAACCGCACCAGTCTCAGGTCAGTGCACATACAGTCCATCCCCTCTCAATTCCCCGCGGCGCGACCCTAGCAGCGCCGCAGGGCAGAACCGTCGGCGGATTCGGCATGATCCCGTCAGTCCGCCTCGGACCTGCGAGACTCAGTACATGATCCCCGCGATCGTGGTCATGCTGCTTTCGTCCGCCCTCTACGCTCCTGCTCTGGTGCTGCAGCACCAAGGCTCCCAGGAGGCAATAGGGGCACTGAGCAGCGGCAAGCCGCGGTTCCGAGAACTGCTCAAGAATCGGACTTGGCTGGCTGGGCTGATCCTGTTCTATGTGGCCGCCGGGGTGCACATCGTGGCCATCAGCCTCGGATCCTTGGCAGTCGTCCAGCCGCTGATCGTGACAGAGCTGATCTTCGTGCCGATCGCGGCCATGATCATCTCCAAGGCTGCCGTCTCGGGTAGGGACTGGGCGGCAATCGTCGCCGTATCGGCGGCCCTGGCTGTGTTTCTCATCGTCGGGCGACCGACCGCCGGGGACCCTCGCGCACCGCTGGGCCAATGGCTGCTGTTTCTCGGATTCACGATCGTCTTGGTGGCCGTTCTGATGCTGGGTGGCTCGCGGCTGAAAGCCACTCCCAGGGCAGCGGTACTCAGCCTGGCGGCAGGCATTCTGGCGGCCACCTATGCGGTGGTGATCAAAGGGGTGTTGGATTCCGTTGGCTGGGAACGGTGGTTCTTCATCGGGCTGACTCTCATCAGCGCAGTTTCATTTCCGATCGTCTCAGCAGAGGCCTTCAAGACCGGCGCCGTGACGGTCTCCACGTCGGTGATGATCCTGGTCAACCCCGTCTACGCAAGTCTCGCTTCCGTGTGGCTCTTCCACGTTTCAATCACAAGTTCCCCCCTGGCCAGCGCGGTACTGGCGGTCACTGTGGTGGTGATGACGCTGGGAGTGGTCAGTCTTTCGCGCTCGACGTCGCTGGGGTGAGGGCCATCCCAGGGCACCAGTCCAGCCCACCAGTCCGGGGCGGCCGACCGCCGCGTATACGACAGCAATGGCATCAACGCCACCACTGATCTAATCTGCGGGGATGACCGCGACCCTGCCCGAGGCAGCTCGGGAAATGCTCGATGCCACCGAGTTCGCCAACCTCGCCACGATCCTTCCCAGCGGCCAGCCGCAGCTTTCCGTCGTCTGGATCGAACGTGAAGGGGACGAGGTGCTGGTGTCCACCACCAGGGGTCGACGTAAAACCCTCAACCTCGAAGCGGACCCGCGAGCCACAGTGTTGGTCTACCCACGGGCCAATCCCTACTCCTACGTGGAGATCCGCGGGACAGCGACGCTGACGGAGGAGGGTGGTCGCGAGCTCATCGATCGACTCGCCCAGGCATACCTGGGCGTCGACCGGTACCCGATGGACGACGGCACCGACAACGTTCGAGTCGTCGTCCGTATCACTCCCGAGAAAGTCGTTCTCCGCGCCTGAGGAGACGTCCGCGGTCAACCGTGAACAACGTCGGGCACTGAAGGCGCCGCCCTAGGACTTGCTGGCCGCGCCACCCGCGGACGACATGGCCGCTTCACCCTCCGGCCATTTGCCGCCGTTCTCCCAGAACTTCCGGACATCGTCCACATCGCGACCCTTGGTCTCCGGCGCGAACTTCCAGACGAAGAAGATGCCGAGAATCGCCAGGGCCGCGAACATCCCCCAGACCTTTGCCGGACCGATCGCATTGCCCAGTGTGGTGAACCACTGGATCACGAAGATGTTGCCCAGCAGGTCAAAGGCGAGCAGGACTGCGGCGCCGTAGGAGCGCAGATGGGACGGCAGGGATTCCGACGCCCAAGCCCACACTGTCCCGCCAACTCCGAAGTTGAACGCGGCCATCCCGATGGTCTGTCCGGCCAGGGCCAACACTCGCTGCCAGGTGGTGAAGTCGAATTCGGTCGCACTGCCGGTGCCGGTGGTGATCGCGGATCCGAACGCGATCGCCATCATGATCAGGCCAACTGCCATCACCGCGAAACCACCCATGATCAACGGCTTGCGTCCCCACCTGTCCACGTAGGTCATTGCAAAGATGACCGCGACGAAGGACACCGTGTTGATCGCTGCGTTGATGGCGAATGAAGAGAAGTTGTCAAAGCCCATATCCTTCAAGATGACCGAGCCGTAGGCGACGAAGGCGTTGATGCCGGTCACCTGAATCAGCAGACCCATGATCATCATGAAGATGGTGGCCCGCAGGAATGGCTTGCGGAACATCTGACCGAGGCTGCCCGCGGATTCGTCCTCGATCGCGGCCTGGATCTCATCAAGGGTGGCGGTCGGATCGACATCCGGATCCACCGCTCGCAACACTTCCTCGGCCTCTGTCCGGCGGCCCTTCATCATCAGCCAGCGCGACGTTTCGGGAAGCTTGATGATCAACGGCAGCAGGATGATGGCGGGGATCGCCGCGACCGCGAACATCACCCGCCAGTTCCACTCGTAGGACATATCGTTGACTGCCATCGCCACCAGGTAGGCCACGATGATGCCGAAGACGCCGGCCAGTTGATACGCGACCAGCACTCGTCCGCGCTTGGCAGTCGCGGCGGATTCCGCTATGAAGACCGGCACGCAGATCAGCGAAATCCCGATCGTGAACCCGAGCAGCACCCGCGCCACCAGCATGGTGGCGAAGTTCACCGACATCGCCTGGGCGAGACAGAACACGACGTAGCCGATCGCCACCCAAAGAGTGGTGGTCTTTCGACCCCAACGGTCCGTCGGAAAACTGCCAATCAGGCAGCCGAGCAGGATGCCGTATGGAACGGCCGCGAGGATCGTCGAGGACTGCGCCTCTGTGATCAGCCACGGTTGCCCAGGCCCGACGAGGCTTTCCACAAAGAAGTTCTGGGCCGCTCCGGCGTTTGACTGGTCGTAACCGTAGAGGATGCCCAGCAGGGCGCCACCGATCGCGACCATTTTGGCCATTCGTTTGGCCTGCTCCATTTTGGCTGTCGAACTCATGGTTGCCATGACCACTCCCACCCTTCTCGTACACTGCTGGCACGCACGGCGGGCCCCACGTAAGGCCTGTCCGAAACCTACTGCTCCGCGGGCTCACCCCTCAACTTGAAGGGAGGGTGACCTGGCGGACAAACCTCCCGACGCGAGACGATCAGACCCGACATAGGAAGATCACCGAGTGGGGTTTCATGTCCCCGCGCTGACCTACGAGGTCCGATGGAGGACAAATGGCCACAGCAGCGGACGAGCACGGCGATCCGTTCGACGACGCCAAGGCACGCCAGCAATGGAGCGAGGAGGCCAAGAAGCTCGGCCGGTTCAACCTCGCCATCTTCGGTAAGACCGGCGTCGGTAAGAGCACCCTTATCAACGCGATCTTCGGCGAGGACGTCGCGCCGGCCGGGTCTGGCAAGCCTGTCACCCAGGAAAGCCACCTCTACGTCACCCGGTCGGGGGCACTCGGCCTCTACGACACCCGCGGCCTGGAGGTGGGCATCTCGTCGGAGCAGGTCCTCGGTGAGGTCCGCAGCCTTGTGGAGGGAACCCGCGGAACAGACCCAGCCGGGCACATCCACGTGGCCTACTACTGCATCCGGGCGGGCGATCACCGGATCGAACCGGCTGAGAAGGACTTCATCCGTGGGTTGCACGAGTTGGGGCTGCCGGTGTTCCTGGTCGTCACTCAAGTCCACAAGCGGGGTGACGTCTACCGCAGCGAACACCTCGAATTCGCCCAGCACCTGAACGACCTGGGTCTGCCGATCTACTTGTCACGACCATTCCTCACCGCCGCGCTACCCGACCCTCAGCTCGGCTATGAGGCGCACGGGTTGGTGCCGCTGCTGGACGTGACCTACGAGGCGGCGCCGGAAGCCGCGAAGTCAGCCTTCGCCGCGGCACAGATAGTCGACCGAGGGCTGAAGCACAAGGCGGCGAAGGCCCGCATCGCGATCGCATCGACGCTTGCCGCAGGGGTAGGTGCCACACCCATCCCGTTCGCCGACGCCGCCCTGCTGGTGCCGATCCAGACCGGGATGATGGCGTCCATCTCGCAGATCTATCGGTTGCCGATGGATGCCGCATTGGCGCTGAGCCTGGCCGCCACAGCGGTCGCCACCAACAGTGGTCGGGCGCTCGTGACCGGCACCCTCAAACTGCTTCCCGGGGCGGGCAGCGTGGTGGGTGGCGCGGTCGCGGCAGCTGTTGCATCCTCGTTCACGATCGCGATGGGCCAGGCGTGGATCCGGGTCTGCGAGCTGATGCTGGACGGGAAGTTCGGCCCGATGGAACGGCTCGACAACGGCAAGATCCAGAGCGTCTTCCTGGAGGAGTTCAAGCGGCTCTTCAGCACCTCCTTGACGTCCGTCAAACGCGACCGCTCGGGTTGATGGCAAACAGCGAGGCCGCCGATTCCACCAGGATCCTGTCGCAACGGGCGATCGATGCCGGCTACCTGGCGGCCAGGGCGGACATCGGTCGCTTCAACCTGGGACTGTTCGGGATAACGGGGGTTGGCAAGAGCACCCTGCTGAACGCAGTCTTCGGTGCAAACGTGGCGCGCACGGGGATCGGTGACCCTGTCACCCAGGAGAGCACGCTCTATCGTTCCGACCTCGGCAGCCTTGGGATCTTCGACACCAAAGGCCTCGAGCTCGGCAGCGATATGGCGGACATCCTGCGCGACTTCCTCAATTTCATCGATCAGAACCGGCTCGGCTCGATCGATGATCAGATCCACGTCATCTGGTACTGCATCAGGGCCGGGGACAGGAGGATCCAGCCCGCCGAGGAATCGTTCATCCGCCGGGTCGCCAGCATCGGGATTCCCGTCCTCCTGGTGATGACCCAAACCCCGCTGACGGCAACCGGCGACATCCATCCCGACGCGGAGGTGCTGGCGGCGGCAATCCGAGAGCTGCGCCTTCCCATCCGCGCTGACGTCCACTTCGTCAATGCCCGGGCGGACGACTTCGCGGCGGTGCCTTCGCACGGCTTGGACGAGTTACTGGCGGCCACCTCCGAAGTTGTTCCGGAGGGTGTTCGCAACGCGCTGGCCGCTGCCCAGCAGGTGGACCGACGATTCAAGCGGGCCCGGGCGACGAGCCTGACGGACGCGGCCGCGGCCAAACTCAAGGGCAAGATCCTGCTCCGTGGGATCGACGAGGTGTGGGCCGAACTATTCGCCGGAATCGCCGAGGTGTACGACATGCCGGAGGCGCGCTCCCGGGAGGTCATCGAGCAGGTGGGCACCGTGCTCAGAGCAAGGCGAGTCCTGCATCTGGCCAGCGCCGGCCGGATCCTCTCGCCGCTGGGCATCGGCATGTGGCCGGTGCTCGTGCAGAAGGTATCCGCGGGTGGCGGAACCGCGGGCAACGCCGTGAGCCGCAGATTCCGGCGCCACAAGGCGGCCGCCCAGCCGCGGGCCGACGCCCAACGACAGGCCGATGAGCAGCAACAAGGCGACGAGACAGGGGTTCCGGCGGAGGACGCCAAACGGGTCGGCTCCGGCTTCGCGGCCGGAAAGGTCAACCGGGCGATGGGCGAGGCGTGGCTGGAAACCTGCGT
>JAUPKM010000528.1 GCA_030837445.1 Actinomycetota bacterium | reverse complement strand
CCGAGCCGTCCTCGGTGGTCACGTAGTCGCCGGTGATCACATAGTGGGCGGCCGGCACTTCGACCAGGTCGAACGGCGCCGCGTATTTGAGGTGCTCGAGGTCCGAGCCCGGAAGGGTCTCCAGAACCTCCGCGTCGGGAAGCAGACTCTCCCGCAGTGCCGCGGCGACCACGAGTAGTTCGCCGGCTGTTGTTCGCGCGACGTCGTAATCGGCCTTCGGTGAGACCGCCACGGCCGTGTTCGACACCAGCGTCCAGGGGGTGGTGGTCCACACCAGCAGGGTTAGACCCGGGTGCCTGGCCAGCAGGTCACCGGAGGTCACCGGCATCCGCACGAACACCGATGGATCCGTCACCGTCTCATACCCCTGCGCCAGTTCGTGATCGCTCAAGGTCGTCCCGCAGCGCGGGCAGTAGGGGGATACCCGATGGTCCTCGACCAGAAGTCCTGCCTCGTGAATCTTCGCCAGGGACCACCACACGCTCTCGATGTAATCGCTGGACATGGTCCAGTAGGCGTCATCCATGTCGACCCAGTAACCCATGCGTTCGGTCATCACGCCGAACTCGTCTACATGGCGCAGCACCGACTCCCGACACTTGGCGTTGAAGGCTTCGATTCCGTACGCCTCGATATCCCCCTTGCCGGAAAACCCGAGTTCCTTCTCCACCGCCAACTCAACCGGCAGCCCGTGGCAGTCCCAACCGGCCTTACGGGGCACGAAGTAGCCCTGCATGGTCTTGAACCGCGGGAAGACATCCTTGAACACCCTGGCTTCGATGTGGTGCGTCCCAGGGGTGCCGTTGGCCGTGGGGGGACCTTCATAGAAGACCCAGGGGGTGCCGGTTCGCGTGCCGGCCAGGCTGCGATGGAACAGTTCGCTCTCGCGCCAGACTTCCAGCAACTCCTGCTCGCACGCGGGCAGGTCAATCTGGCTGGGCATGGATCGGTACATCGAGCCTCCGGAATCTACCCGCATCGCCAGCCGGACCGATCGGTGCCGCCGGTTGCCGCACCGAAAGACCCGGCAGGACCGGAATCCCACGCAGCGCGGGCACGACACAGAATATCGGGCGACTCCGGCGGCCATGGGGTCGGGCGTGTCGGGTGTGGTGGTCATTCGTTACTGTCTACGCGTCCCACTCCCGCATCGAGGGCCGCCGAGTGCCCCGAACCTTACGGAAGGCGCTGGCATGGCAGAGGCCACAGTAGACCTATTGACCCCAACTGAACTTGAGGCCATTCGCGTCGAGTTGCAGTCCGAGGCGGAGCGTCTGCGCAGCGACCTGAGCGACTCGGCCACCGACATTGCTGAATTGCTCAGTGACTCCGGTGATGGCAGCGGAGACGATATCGCCGACGCAGGATCCAAGACATTCGAGCGCGAGCAGGAACTGTACGTGGCCGAGCAGGTGCGCGAATCGCTGCGACAGGTCGAGCGGGCGCTGGGCCGGATCGCCGACGGAACCTACGGCATGTGCGAGACGTGTGGCCTACCGATCGGCAAATTGCGGCTGGAGGCGTTCCCTCGGGCCACCCAGTGCATGTCCTGCAAGATCGCGCAGGGCGGCTGAGGCGCGATCAGCAACGAGGTAGGTGACAGCGTCGTGGCGACGGGATCGGACGTGACTGCGGCGGCACCGGCGCAACGTCCCGGAGTTCTCAAGGGCAGCGCCAGTTGGCTGGTCGCCGTGACCGCGATCGTGGTGATCTGTCTCGATCAACTGAGCAAGGTGTGGGCTGTCGCATCGCTCACCGGACGTCCGCCGGTCGAGATCGTGGGTTCCTGGCTGCAACTGGTGCTGGTGCGTAACTCCGGGGCCGCATTCTCTCTCGGTGGCGGCTCCACGGTGATCATCAGCCTGCTTGCGGTCGTCATCGTGGTAGTGCTGATCCGCCGCGCGCGGGGGCTCAAGTCGAAACTGTGGGCGTTGGCGTTGGGTGCCATGATCGGTGGCGCACTCGGGAACCTCACCGACCGGCTGATCCGATCTCCTGGTGGTCTGCGAGGTCATGTTGTCGACTTCATCCAGCTACCGCACTGGCCAGTGTTCAACGTCGCCGATATGGCTGTTGTGGGCGCAGCGATTCTGATGGTGCTGCTCGCCCTGCGCGGAGTCGAATTCGACGGCACGCGGGCCGGCGGACAGGCTGCCGAAGATTCAGCCGATCCTCCACCCGGCAAGGTATGAGTCTGCGCTACCTACCAGTGCCAGAAGCACTCGTGGGCGAACGTCTCGATGTGCTCGTGTCGCGAATGCTGGGAGTCTCGCGGTCGACAGCGGCAGGGTGGGTCGATGACGGTCGGGTGCAGGTCGATGGCAGCCCGGCCATCAGGTCCATGCGGCCGGGGGCTGCCTCAGTGCTGGAGGTGGATATTCCCGACCCGCCGCCGGTGCGTCCGCCTGAGGCGGTGCCCAATCTGCGGGTGGTCCACGCGGACCCGGACATCATCGTCGTCGACAAGCCCGTCGGGGTGGCTGCCCACGCCAGCCCCGGCTGGACCGGTCCCACGGTCACCGAGGGGTTGGCCGCGGCGGGTTACGTGCTGTCCTCGGCGGGCGCCGCCGAACGCCAGGGGATTGTCCACCGCCTCGATGTCGGCACGAGCGGGTTGATGGTGGTGGCCGCCTCGGACCGCGCCTACACGGATCTGAAGGAGCAGTTCCGGCAGCGCCGTCCGGAGAAGATCTACCACGCGTTGGTGCAGGGTCACCCCGATCCGAGCAGCGGCACGATCGACGCGCCGATCGGCCGGCATCCGGGCGCGGACTACAAGTTCGCCGTGGTCGCAGACGGTCGCCCCAGCATCACCCACTACGACGCGCTGGAGGCCTTTCCGCATGGCTCGCTGGTCGAGATCCACCTGGAGACCGGCCGCACCCATCAGATCCGGGTCCACTTCGCGGCGCTGAAGCATCCCTGTTGCGGTGATCTCACCTATGGCGCGGATCCTGTCCTCGCGTCCCGACTCGGGTTGTCGCGGCAGTGGT
>JAUPKM010000527.1 GCA_030837445.1 Actinomycetota bacterium | reverse complement strand
CGTGGCCGCCGAGGAGTTCGACCGAAGTCGGGGTTTCTGGTGGTCTCCCGACTCGACCGCGTTGCTGGTCGCGCGGGTCGACGAGGCTCCGGTGCGCCAGGTGTGGATCTCCGATCCTGCCCGTCCCGACGTTCCGCCGCGGCAGTTGCGGTACCCGGCCGCCGGCAGTCCGAACGCGGCCGTCTCGCTGTGGCGGATCGATCTCGCCGGAACCTCGTCGTGCGTGCTGGCGGTGGGTGAAGGTCACCCGGACGAGTACCTGACGGCGGTCAGCTGGAACCTGAGCGGTGCCCTCGCTGTCGTCATCGAACGCCGTCAACGTCGTGCCCGGGTGCTGCGACTAGACAGCGCTGGCCCGGAGTCAGCGCCAACCGTCAGCGTCCTTGCCGAACTGACCGATGACGACTGGGTCGATCTGCAGCCAGGCGTCGCGCTTCTCGCTGACGACGGTTCTCTCATCACCCTGGAACGGGACGCCGCCAACGATCGCGCGCGGGTATTTCGCGACCGGATGGCGTTCTCGCCGGGAGACCTGCAAGTCCGCTCCATAGTCGCGGCCACACCGACCGGGGTACTGGCCCTGACGGCCGATCGACCGTCGGAGTCATGCCTCACCCTGCTCAGCTTCGATGGTGGCGTGACCCCTCTGCTGACCGGGGGTTGGTGCGTAGCCGCGGCCCGCGGGGACACAATCGTCGCCACCGATTCCACCTTCGAGCAGCTGCCTCGATCCCGAGTGTTCGTCACCGCACCACGCTGGCGCCAGATCGCCGAAATCCAGTCTTTCGCGGCGATGCCGCCGGTCCGGCCACGGGTGGAACTATTGACCTCGTCGCCGGTACCGACCGCGCTGCTCTGGCCCTCGACCAGCGGCACCGAACACGGCTCAGACCGGCTTCCTGTCCTGCTGTACCCCTACGGCGGACCACATGCTCAGCGGGTGATCGCAGCCCGCGCGGGCTTTCTGGAAGCTCAGTGGCTGGCCGACCAGGGCTTCTGCGTAGTCGTCGCCGATGGCCGCGGCACACCGGGGGTGAGTCCGGCGTGGGAACGGGCAGTGGCCGGCGACTTCGCGACGGCGGTGCTGACCGACCAGATCGCGGCCCTCGATGCTGTCTTGGCCGCGTATCCTGACCGACTTCGATCCGACCGTGTTGGGATCATGGGTTGGTCCTTCGGAGGCTACCTGGCCGCGCTTGCCGTCCTGGCCAGGCCGGATCGATTCCACGCCGCAGTGGCGGGTGCACCCGTGACCGACTGGGGGCTCTACGACACCGGCTACACGGAGCGCTATCTCGGCCTCCCGCAGGAGCATCCGGACCACTACCGGCGGTCGGACCTGACCGACTTGGCCCCAAACCTGGATCGCCCGCTGCAGATCATCCACGGCCTGGCCGACGACAACGTGCTGGTCGCTCACACGCTGTCCCTCTCCGCGGCCCTGCTGGCGGCTGGTCGACCGCATTCGGTGCTGCCGTTGAGCGGGGTCACCCACATGACACCGCAACCTGTGATCGCGGCCAACCTGGCGCGGCTGCAAATAGAGTTCCTGCAGCGAACGCTCGCCGACTCCGGGGTCTGAGCCAGGGAACCCGTCAGCCAGTTCGCCGCAGCTGAATGCAGTCCCGGATCAGTTCCGCAATCACCAGTTGGGCGTCCTTCGAGTCCACTGACGTCGCGGCCACACTCATGTACTCGAGTTCACGGGCCACCATCCCGATCAGGTCCCCCACCGCCTGGTCACCGACCGTCGGTAACGCCGCATCGGCCGGGGGCCGCTGCTCTGGTGCGATGTCAGCCGCCACGGAAACAACCCAATTGGCGAGCTGACGACCTCGGTCCGCCACCGTCGGTTCACCTCGCGACAACCGGGCAATCGGCAGTGACCGCAGGAAGTCGGCCGTCCGCCGCAACTGGACGACTGCCTCGGCCGCGGTCGGCTGCCCAGTTGTGCCCTCCCGCTGCGCCTCAGCCACGATCCCGGACTAGTTCGACTGCGTCGGGACCTGCTGACGAACCCAGTCGCCGAGCTCACTTTGGGACCGAGTCTGCGTCCAGACCCGACCCGGGCCGACAATCCGAACCACAATTAACTCGCCACTCTTCACCGAGTTGAGGAACCCGCCGCCCTGAGTCTGCACATTGACCGTCATGGTGTCGTCGTAGCCTAGGAGATGTCCCGAGTCGACCAGAATCTCCTGTCCCGCTGCCAACTCGAACGCATCGATGGCGCCATAGGAGCTGAGTAGCGCCTGACCCGCCCCGCTGAGATGAACAGCGAACAATCGGTCACCGCCCATCAGACTCTTGAAGCCTCCCCACTTGGTGTCGAGCTGAATGTCCGCTGTGGACGCCAACCAACTCCCCTGGGTGAGGACCAGGCCCTGGGATCCGTCCAGCTCTACCGTCTTCAGCTCGCCGGGCAGCACCTGCGTGAGGTCCACCCAGCTGGATCGATCCGAGGGCCCGACGAACGTGCTGGTGAAGAAACTCTGTCCCCCGACGGCCCGCTTGAAGGCCCCCTTAAGGCCGCCCTCCATCTTCGCGTCAACTGTGATCGCGGCATCTCTCATGTAGAGCGAGCCCGAGGACGCGCGAACCCGTTGCCCGGGGGCGAGCGTGAGGCGAGCCACCGCAAAGGCGGGACTGTGACGGATTTCGACATTCAACGAGAGTTCGGTTGCGTCAGCCATGCGGGAAGGTTCGCACAGCGGAAATCTCCCGTGAGTGACCGAAGTGCGTGTGTCGTCGATCCGCCGACTCGGGCTCCTCGACCTCTTGGTGCAAAAGGGGGCAACCTGACAGGAGCCGCCAGCAGCGGGGGGCACCGGCATCCGATGGGCACCCTCGAGACTCGGCGGCACCACAACTTCGGGCCCCGTATTCGACCTGTCTGGGAGGAAGAACTGGGCGGACTCTCACTGCGAGCACCATCGCAACTCGCAGGCCGTTCGGCATGTTGGGGCGTAACTGTCGTAGCGTCGTGGTACTGTACAGGTGTTCGAGTAAGAGATGGTTTGTTGAGATATCTGTTGAGATAGTGGTTTGTGGAGATGGTCTCGGCCCGGTTGTTGGTGGGCTGGTGGTGGCGGGTGTGGCTCGAATGCCCTGTCCGTTGACTAGCTCGAGAGGTGTTGTGCGCCATGGCCTTCGCCCCGCAGTCCCCGCCTTCGCAATCGCCACCGGAGTCCCGGTCGCCGGAATCCCCGCCCACGGAATCGCCGGCCTCGGAATCGCCGGCCTCGGAGTCACCTGCGGGTGCACAGCGTCCTGCTGAGGGTGCCCGGTCGGGTGCCGAGGATGGTTGGGCCGTTCCTGGTGTGAGCGGG
>JAUPKM010000526.1 GCA_030837445.1 Actinomycetota bacterium | reverse complement strand
GCGTGCCAGTGCCGCCGGGCCTCGACCCCCATCACGGAATCCTCCCGCCAGGCCACGAGGTGCCCGGTTCCCGGCTGGATCAACTGCTCACAACCCGGGCAGCGGTAGGCCTTGTCCGCAGAACCTCCTGCGATCTGCTGCACCGTCCACTCGCCGCGCGGCGTCGACTCGGTCCAGCGTCGGGAGCCGACGTACAGCGGTCGGGCAGCGCTGGAGTCGCGGCGATTCTTGCGCCCCATGGTTGGTGTGCCCTCGTGCCCGCGCTCTCGACCTAGCGGGCGTAGCTGCGGAATCCACGCCCCGTCTTGCGCCCCAGATACCCCGCGGTGACCACATCGCGCAGCATCGGCGCCGGCGCGAAACCGGGCTCGCGGAACTCCAGGTAGAGGGTCTCCTCGATCGCCAGCGAGACATCATTGCCGACCACGTCCAACAGCGCGAACGGCCCCAACGGCAGGCTGCAGCCTTTGGTCATCGCCGTGTCGATGTCATCAGCTGAGGCGTAGTGCGCTTCGAGCATCTTGACCGCGTCATTGAGGTAGGGGAACAACAGCGCGTTCACGATGAAGCCCGCGCGGTCTCCGCAGAGCACCGGGTGCTTGCGCACCTTCTTGGTCACCTCGACAACTGTCGCGGTCACGTCATCGGCGGTTCCGATCGTCGTGACGACCTCCACCAGTCGCATGATCGGCGCCGGGTTGAAGAAGTGCATGCCGATGACGTCCTGCGGGCGGGACGTGACCGCGGCCATCGCGACGACGGGCAGCGACGAAGTCGTGGTGGCCAGGATCGCGCCGGGCCTGCAGATGCGATCCAGGTCGCGGAAGAGGTCAAGCTTGATGTCGAGGTTCTCCGCGATTGCCTCCACCACCAGGTCCACGTCGGCAAGCGCCTCACGGGAGGTTGCGCCGGTGATTCGGTCCAGCACCTCGTCGCGAGCCTCAGCGGTCATCTTGGCCTTGCTGACCGCTCGGTCGAGCGACTTGGTGATCCGGGCCAGCACCGCGGCCGCCTTGTCGTCGCTCCGCGCAACGAACACGACGTTGTAGCCACTCTTGGCGAACACCTCGACGATGCCGCTGGCCATCGTGCCGGTGCCTACGACTCCCACGCTCGAGACCGGTCGGGTGTCCACCGCCGAGGAGCCGCCGTCCGCTGGTGTCTGATCGTCCTCGACCACTTGTGAGGAACCGGGTGCACCGTACGCGTAGAAGCCACGCCCTGCCTTCCGGCCGACCCGGCCGGCGGTCACCAACTGCTTCAACAACGGGGCCGGCGCGTGCAGTCGATCCCGACTGTCGTGGTACATCGCGTCAAGGATGTCGTAGGCGGTATCCAGCCCGATGAGATCCAGCAACGCCAACGGACCGATCGGGTAGCCGCAGCCGAACCGCATGGCGGCGTCGATGTCCTCTCGGGACGCGTAGCCCTCCGAGTACATGGCGACGGCATGGTTGAGGTAGCCGAACAGCAGACCGTTGGCGATAAAGCCGGGCCGGTCGCGCACCTGTACAACCGTGCGTCCGAGGCTGGTGAGTAGCTCGTGGACCTGCTCGGTCACTGCCGGATCGGTCGTGACCGTCGACACCAGCTCAACCAGGTCGAGCACCGGCGCCGGGTTGAAGAAGTGAACTCCGACCACGCGCCCCGGTCGGCCGGTGGCCACGGCCAATTCGGTGATCCGCAGCGCGGAGGTATTGCTGGCCAAAATCGCCTCGGCCGGCAGGATCGCGTCAAGTTCGGCAAAGATCGCCTTCTTCAACTCCAACTTCTCCGGCACTGCCTCGATCACGAGCCCACACGACTTCAGGTCCGCCAGCTCACGGCTCACCGTGATCCGGGCAAGCGCCTCTGCGCGATCCTCTTCGGTGAGCTTGCCGCGCTCCACTGCGCGGGCGGTACTGGCCTCCAACCGCGCCATCCCGGCCGCCTCGGCTCCGGCATCCGGCACCACAGCCAACACGGACTTCCCACTGCGGGCAATCACCTCGGCGATACCAGCGCCCATGGTGCCGAATCCGACGATTCCGACACAGTCGATCTCTGTCATGGGCGCTTCTCCTACCGATCGGGGGCCGCTGGGCCACGCTAATTCGCTGTTACGCCGAGTGTCCCAGAGCGATATCTTGACCCCGGCGGCCGCCCCACAACCCACCGACCACAGCCGCAGACTGTTTGACGAAGGTGCCCGTGGGAGCTGCCTGGGCAACCCCAGATCCGTTTCTCCAGCGCCTGGCTGACGTAGCTCAGAAGAGCTTGAGTCGCGGGTCCTCGATGCCGCGCAGATCGTCGTAGTCCAATTGCACGCAACGAATTCCGCGATCAGCAGCCAGCGTCCGGGCTTGCGGCTTGATTTCCTGGGCCGCGAACACTCCTGAGACCGGCCCGAGCAGCGGGTCCCGATTCAGCAGTTCGAGGTAGCGGGTGAGTTGCTCGACGCCGTCGATCTCCCCTCGACGCTTGATCTCGACCGCGACCGAGGCCCCGGCTGCGTCTCGGCACATCAAATCCACCGGGCCGATGGCGGTGGGGAACTCCCGGCGCACGAGGGTCCAACCCTCGCCGAGGGTCTGCACGTGCAGCGCCAGCAACTCCTGCAGGTGCGCTTCAACACCATCCTTGACAAGTCCGGGGTCCGGCCCTAACTCATGGCTGACGTCGGTATGCACCTCAGCCAACGTGATCCGCAACTCCTCCCCCGCCTTGTTGACGACCCGCCACACGTCGCCGCCGGCCTCTGCACCCGTCCCCGGCTCGATCAGGAGGGTGCACGGCGGACTCATCCAGTTGAGTGGCTTGTAGGCGCGATCATCGGCATGGACGGACACCGACCCGTCTGCTTTCACAAGGATCAGCCGGGTTGCCATGGGTAGATGGGCCGACAGCCGACCGGAGTAGTCGACCTGGCACTTCGCTATGACCAGGCGCACCCGGCTAGCCTACCGATTGAAGTCTGCGAGTCCTGCGAGACAACCTCGGGAGGAGATGGGAAGACTCTGCAACACTGGCGCTGTGGGAGACACCGAGGCCATCACTGTGACCGGGTTGACGAAGTCCTACGGCGAGGTTCATGCCCTGCGCGGGGTCGACCTGACCGTCCAGCACGGCGAGTGTTTTGCCCTGTTGGGACCCAACGGCGCGGGCAAGACCACCTGCACCGAAATCCTTGAGGGCTACCGTCGCCGAACCTCGGGCGACGTTCGCGTGCTCGGGTTGGATCCGCAGTCCGCGCCGCGGCAATGGCGGGCACGGCTCGGCATCGTGCTGCAGAACTCCAGGGACCTCACCGATCTCACCGTCGGTGAAGTGGTGACGCATTTCGCCGGCTATTACGGAGATCCGCGTGACCCGCTTGAGGTCATTGATGCCGTGGGCCTGTCCGAGAAGGTGAAGTCCCGCACCACGGCTTTGTCCGGCGGCCAACGACGTCGACTCGACGTCGCCCTCGGGATCATCGGCCGACCCGAAGTGCTCTTCCTGGACGAACCGACCACCGGTTTCGACCCGGAAGCTCGGCGACAGTTCTGGGACCTGATCACCAGCCTGAAAGACGAGGGCACCACCATCCTGCTGACCACGCACTACCTTGAGGAGGCGGAGATGCTCGCCGACCGGGTAGCGGTTATCGCCGACGGCGTGGTCGTCGCCTGTGACTCACCCGAGCACCTGGGCGGGCGGATGGACGGAATGGCCCGAGTGACCTGGTTGACGTCCGACGGACTGAAGTCCGTACACACATCTACTCCGACGTCTGTCGTCACCGAGTTGGCCGCCGAGTTCAACGGCGAGGTGCCTGAACTGGCAGTGGTACGGCCAACGCTGGAGGACATCTACCTACGCCTCATCGGTCAGGCCGAGGCCGACGCTGCCGAGGCGGCCCAACTGACTGCCGTGGACACCGAAGCGAGTCACCCCACCAACGGACCTGCGGAGGGCACACAGTGAACGCCAGCACGCCGAACCGTCCGACCACTTCCGGGGGTGCGGTCGGAGCTCTCCGAGCCAGCGACCCACGCCCCGACAGCGCGCCGCTGCCGGGCGCCCTGTCGCTCGGGTTGAGACGCACCCGGATAGAGATCAAGCAGCTCTTCCGCGACAAGGAGGCGGCGGTCTTCACCTTCGCCCTGCCGATGCTGCTGATGGTCGTGTTCGGATCGGTGTTCAACCAGGAGATCGCGCCGGGCGTCACCTTCAGCCAGTATTTCGCGGCCGGGATGATCGCCTCCGGCATCGTCTACACATCGTTTCAGAACCTGGCCAACTCGATCCCGCAGGAGCGAGATGACGGCACCCTGAAGCGACTTGAGGGGACGCCGATGCCCAAGTCGTCGTACTTCATCGGCAAGATCGGCATGGTCGTGGTCGTCTACGTCGTGCAGGTAATCCTGCTAATGGCCATCGGCATTGCCTTCTTCGGCCTCTCACTGCCGGAAACCGCGTTCAAATGGTTCACATTTGTCTGGATTTCGATCCTCGGGCTGGTGTGCTGCACCTTGCTCGGCATCGCGTTCTCCTCCATCCCGAAGACGGGTCGAGGGGCACCTGCCCTGGTGACCCCCATCGTCCTTGTGCTGCAGTTCACCTCCGGGGTGTTCTTCGTGTTCAGCCAGCTGCCGCACTGGATGCAGGTCTTCGCATCCTTCTTCCCGCTCAAGTGGCTGACGCAGGGGATGCGGTCCGTCTTCCTGCCAGATAGCTTCACGAGCCAAGAGGTGGCTGGGAGTTGGGAACTGCCGATGGTGGCTCTGGTGCTGGTGATCTGGACGATTGTCGGCGTCGTGCTGTCACTGAAAACGTTCCGCTGGCAGCGTCGAGGCGAAGTCTGAGCCGTGCGCTGAGTCGCCCACGGACTTGATCGTGAGCAATCTGAGCCCAACGTGGATGGCTCATTTATGTAATGCATAACCATGCTTGTTATGTAATACTTACTTGTGCGGATCAGGAAGACTCAGGCGGCGCGCAAGCACCGCGTGGGTACTGAGCGGATCATCGCAGCCATGCTCGATGCATCAACGTTTCGCGCATACGCCACATCCAAGGGCGAGGCCATCGAGTGGGTCGGCCCGGACAATCGTGGGCGAGAGCTGCGCATCGTTGCGGTGATCGATCACGATGACCCAGACACTCTCTGGATCATCCACGCCCAGCCCACAACCTATGCACGAGGAGGCAGCCAGTCATGACACCGAAGAAGCGCACCGTGCGAGTAGGCGGCCGACAGGTCGTCCTCACCGTGGGACCCGACCAACAGCCGGGAGAAGTTGCCCGCGATCAGCGAGGCAACATCATTGACGAGGACTATGTCGCGACGGTCCTGCGCGAAATTAACGTCGCGAAGGCAGCGCCCGGCCGACCGTCACTGGCCGAAGGCAAGTCACCGCTCGTGCAGTTCCGGGTGCCCCCAGAAATCAAAGAAGCAGTCGAGTCAGCCGCCAAAGACCGGGGCGTGAGCACATCAGAATGGCTACGCGCCGCCGTCGAACACGAACTGCACCGTCCAGCGAGCTAGGACGGCCGCAAGCGTCCTACCTATCCGACCGGCGCAAGACCATTCGCGGCTCGGATGGCGCCGACGACCTCGAGCATGATCGCATTCGCGTCGTAGTCCTTCGGCGTGAACACCGCCGCGACGCCGCCGCGACGTAGCTCGTCGGCATCGCCCTCCGGAATGATGCCGCCCACCACGACCGGAACGTCGGTCAGGCCCGCAGCCAGGAGTCCGGCCACCACCTCCGGTACGAGTTCCATGTGGGACCCCGACAGGATCGAGAGTCCGACGACGTCGGCATCCTCTTCCACCGCAGCCGCCACGATCTGCGCAGGCGTCAGCCTGATGCCCTGGTAGACGACCTCGAATCCTGCATCACGCGCCCTGACCGCGATCTGTTCGGCGCCGTTGGAGTGACCGTCCAGCCCTGGCTTACCCACCAGGAACCGTACTCGGCCGCCCATCGCCTCGCCGGTGTCCCGAACAGCCGCCCGAACGTCAGCCAACGACTCGCCGCCGTCGTACACCCCGGTGACCCCGGCAACACCGGTGGGCGCCCGGTATTCGCCGAACGCCTCCCGCAGCGCCCCCGACCATTCTCCGGTGGTGACGCCGGCCCGGGCACACTCGAGCGAGGCAACCATCAGGTTCTCCGAGGTTCCAGCGACCGACCTCAACTGCGCCAAGGCAGCATCCGCCCGTGCGTTGTCCCGCTCGGCCCGCCATTGCTGCACGGCAGCGATCGCGGCCGCCTCGACCGCCGGATCAACAGTCTGGATCGCCGCTTCCAGGTCTGCGGTCAACGGGTTGACGTCGGTGGTGGTGAACTTGTTCAGCCCGACCACGATGTCCTCGCCTGCCTCAATCCGCGCCCGGCGGGTGGCATGGGAAGACACCAGTTGCTGTTTCATGTAGCCGCTCTCGACCGCAGCCACTGCCCCACCCATGGCCTCCACCCGGTTCATCTCCTCGCGCGCGGCGGACACCAATTCGGAAACTTTGGAATCCACCACATGCGAGCCGGCGAAGATGTCGTCGTATTCGAGCAGGTCACTCTCGTAGGCAAGCACCTGCTGAATCCGCAACGACCACTGCTGGTCCCACGGCCGCGGCAGGCCCAGTGCCTCGTTCCAGGCGGGCAACTGGATGGCCCGCGCGCGGGCATCCTTGCTCAGCGTTACCGCCAGCATCTCTAGCACGATTCGCTGGACATTGTTCTCCGGCTGCGCCTCGGTCAACCCGAGGGAGTTCACCTGCACCCCGTAGCGAAAGCGGCGCTGCTTGTCGTTGCTGACGCCGTAGCGCTCCCTCGTCACGTCGTCCCAGATCTGGACGAACGCACGCATCTTGCACATCTCCTCGACGAACCGGACACCGGCGTTGACGAAGAAGGAAATCCTGGCGACAACGTCGCCGAACTCGCCGGCCGGTACCTGGCCGGAGTCCCGCACTGAATCCAGCACCGCGATAGCGGTGGACATCGCATACGCGATCTCCTGCACCGGGGTGGCACCCGCCTCCTGCAGGTGGTAGCTGCAGATATTGATCGGATTCCACTTCGGGATGGTGGTGACGGTGTAGCTGATCATGTCGGTGATCAGTCGCAAACTGGGAGCCGGTGGGAAGACATAGGTACCCCGGGAGAGGTACTCCTTGATGATGTCGTTCTGTGTCGTACCCTGCAGCACGCCCGGTGTCGCACCCTGCTCTTCGGCCACACTCTGATAGAGCGCCAACAGCCACATTGCCGTCGCGTTGATCGTCATGGAGGTGTTCATCTCGGCCAGCGGGATGTCGGCGAACAACCGCCGCATATCCCCGATGTGCGCGATCGGAACGCCGACCTTGCCGACCTCGCCCCGGGCCAGTTCGCTGTCGGGGTCGTAGCCGGTCTGGGTCGGGAGATCGAACGCCACCGACAATCCGGTCTGCCCTTTGGCCAGATTTCCCCGGAACAGCGCATTCGACTCGGCGGCAGAGGAGTGACCCGCGTAGGTGCGCATCAACCAGGGTCGGTCCTTCACACGCGTCTGTTCCTCTGACATCCTCGCTCCTTCTCGTGCCGTTAATAACCTGTTGGTCGTGGCCGTGCGTACCGGTTACTCGTAGTCGTAGAAGCCCTTGCCGGTCTTCCGTCCCAGGTCACCCGCGGCGACCATTCGCAACAGCAACTCCGGCGGGGCAAACTTCTCGTCCTTGGTGTCGGTGTAGATATTGCTGCTGGCGTTCGTCAGAATGTCGATCCCGGTCAGATCAGCCGTCTGCAGCGGGCCCATCTTGTGCCCAAACCCGAGCCGGCAGGCGGTATCCAGATCGGCCGCAGAGACCACCCCGTTCTCGACCAACGAGGCTGCCTCCACGACAAGTGCCGAGATGAGGCGGGTGGTGACGAAACCGGCAACGTCGCGATTGACCACGACGACCGTCTTGCCGACCCGTTCGGCGAACACCCGGGCACGCTCCACCGTCTCCTCGGAGGTCTTGTAGCCGCGCACGATCTCGCACAGAGCCATCAGCGGCACCGGCGAGAAGAAGTGCGTTCCCACCACGGACTCGGGACGAGACGTGGCGGCCGCGATAGTCGTCACTGGGATCGCCGACGTGTTCGTCGCCAGCACCGCGTCCGGCCGACAGATCGCGTCCAACGCAGCGAACAGCTCGGTCTTGATCTCCAACTTCTCGAACACGGCCTCCACCACCATGTCGACCTCGGCCACGGCGGCGAGGTCAGTGGTCACGGAGATCCGCGCCAGCGCGGCCGTCGCCTCTGCGCCGGTGAGTCGCTCCTTCTCCACCAGTTTGCCGACCGACTTTTCTATTCCATGCAGCCCGCGCTGCACGGCGGCAGCGTCGACATCCCGAAGCACCACGTCGTAACCCGCGACTGCGGAGACCTGTGCGATACCGCCGCCCATCAGACCGGCCCCGATGACCCCGATTGTCGGCATCCGATTCCTCCCTGCGTCACTGGCCGCCGGCAAGCGGCACCTCGTCATTCCGCGCGTGGCCGCAGCGGTTGCTCTACGAGCGTAGAACCACCAGGAGATGCCCCCGAATGGCGGGTCGACTGGGCCCGGATCACAATGGCCTCATGCCGGCCTGGTCGACCTACTCCTACGCCTTCGGCCCGCTCGTGGCCGTGCTCGCCATCGGTGTTTTTGTGCTGGTTCTGCGATGGTCGTCGAAGAAGGGTTCACTGGTCGCGGCGCCAGCACGGAAGGGCGATGAGGGTGAGTACGGACTACTTGTCGTCGTCTCCCGACCGCCGGACTACATCTCGGGAGAGATCCAGCGCCGCACCCTGGAGGAAGCCAACATCAGGGCCACCTTGGTCTATACGACTGAGGGCCCGCGGGTGATGGTGTGGCCGGACGATGAGAGGATCGCCGGCCAGGTGCTCGCGTCCAAGAATTCGAACTGATCAAACGTCGGACTCAACCGCGGGACGTTACGTCTACCCGTTCGATTTCCCCGCCCAGAGTGGTCAGTGACTCTGTGAAGTTGGCGTAACCCCGGTCGATGTGGTGCACGTCGATGACGGTCGTCTGGCCCTCCGCGACCAGCCCCGCCAGCACCAGCCCTACCCCGGCCCTGACGTCTGTCGCCTCCACCGGGGCCCCAGACAGCCGGCGCCGCCCCTTGATGAAGGC
>JAUPKM010000525.1 GCA_030837445.1 Actinomycetota bacterium | reverse complement strand
CCCCTCCACAGGGAGCCCTTCCACCGGGAGGCAGGAGCCGTCGGCCGTGTTCGTGTCGGACCTGCGAAGCATGCCAACGACGCTGCGCAGATCGCGCAGTGCCTCGCCACCTGCAGCGGAAATCTCCAACAGCGCCTCGCGGGCGAAAGCCGGGCGGGTGTCCAACAGTCGGGCGGCCACCCCGGACTGCACGGTGATGGTCGTCAGCGCGTGGCCGACAGCATCGTGCAGGTCTCGGGCGATCCGGCGGCGCTCCTGCTCGATCCGCAGTTGCTGGAGGTCACGTTCGGCCCGGATGGCCAGTTCGACACGTTCGATCCGCAACGCCGTCGTGACCCGTTGCATCGCGACGAGCCTTCCGCCGGCCACCGGCGCCGCCATCGCCGCGGCATGCACCAGATCATGTATCGACAGCGTGCGATCGCTGGTGAACAGCAGTCCGGTGACGAACGCGGCGCACGCGGCGAGCGTGACGGTGATGACGGTCCGGAGCCGGAGCCCGGCGACACCGACCGAGTACAGCGCGACAGCGAGACTCGATGAGATCAGCGGCGACCGGTCGCCTGCGGCTGCGACGGCCACGGTACAGCTGCCGCAGACCACCGTCACGAGTACGGGGTGGCGGTGGCGGAGCAGCAGCGCTGCCGCGCCGATCACCATCAGGACGATGATCAATGTGTCGGTGCTGTCCGATCCGGTGCTCGCATGGACGAACAGCTCGACGATCGGTACAGCGACGCAGACACCGGCCAAGGCGAGTTCGCCCAGCCACGCCGGCCAGGTGACGGGCCAGCTTTCCACCATGTCAGTCCCAGCCGTTCGAGGTCGCCCGTCACAGGTGAGCCCCACGATACGGCGGCCCGTGGCCGGGCCGCCTACTCCCAGCGATGTAGCCGAGTACAACGCCGGGACGATGTGGGGCGGTGGCCGCCGGGAGAAGACGGACGGCGTGGCGGCCGGCGATCATCCGACGTATCGGAACCGTGCCCACAATCGGCTCCAGGGTTGTCTCGGCGCCCAGCAGACCCGGATCGGGGTGCCTTCCACCTCGTTGCCGACGGTGGTGCCGCTCTCAAGACGTCCTCGGGTCTGGCATCGGTTGAAGGTCCCGTCCAGAAGTCGATCGTCGAACTCTCCGACCACCACCGCGACCGATGCCGACTCCGGCGGGCGGCCAACGGCGTGGAGTCCATTGTGTCCGCTATACACCTCAGGAAGTCGGTAGCGGTGGCCGTACCGGTCGATCGCGCCGGCTGAGCCGAAGTCCCAGGCAAGGACCACCGCGGCGGCCCGATCCGCCGCCGGCAGGTCGCGGTACACCTCAGCGACCTGCCGCACGTACCCCGGCCACCCGAGCTCGTTGCCGATCGTGATATTGAGGTCCGGGATGGCGGTACTGCCGAGGTCGCGCTCGGGCACCAGCGGCAGCGCGATGGCAGCGGACAGGCAGCTGTTCACTGTGACGGCGCCGATGACGAGGCCGGTCCGCAGCCGATCAGGTCGTGACATGCCCGACTGCGAGGAGCGATCGGTTCGGCCCGTCACCCGATGAGTCCAGCGGACTGCCGCGACACATCCGACCGCGTACAGCGGCAGGAGCAGCCCGCAGGTGTAGTAGCACTCCCCGACGGTTGCCAGCAGGAACACGCAGATCACGCCGTAGGCGACGGCGACACAGCGGACGGGCCGAAGTCCTGGCCAACGTAGGAGCGCCAGGATCCCGGCGACGACGATCGGTGCGGCCAGGGGGCCGAGCAACAGCGGCTGCATTGCGATCATCTCCAGCCGGTTGCCCCTGCGCTCTGCCACAGCCCTTGCCATGGCCATCTGCGGGAATCCTTCAACCACCTGGTAGACCAGGTTCGGCATCCCAAGGACGGCAGCGACGGCGATTCCCGCGAGCAGCCAGCCGGAACTCAGCGGTGATCTCGGTCCGACGAGCAGCAGCCCGAGGCCAAGACCGATCAGGAGCAGGATCACCAGGTGCTTCTGGTACAGGCCGAGACCGGTGGCAACGCCGACGGCCAGCCAGTATTTCGGCTGGTCTTGCAGCAGCGCCCGGATTGCGAACAGCGTGACCAGCAGCCAGACGACAAGATCCGGGGTGACCGTCACCAGGGTGTGCCCGGTGAGGAGCGGGGTCAGTGTCAGTGAGCCGAGCGCGGCGAGCGTTTGGGCGCCGGCGTCGCCGCCGGTCTCCCGCGCGATCTGGGCGAGGAGGACGGCGAGGACGCCGGTGAAGGCCGCTGGGAGGACCCGAATTCCCCAGAGGCTGTCGCCGAACATCGTGACACCGGCCTTGGCGAGCAGTGGTGTCAGCGGAGGCTGGTCCGGGTAGCCCCATGCCGGGTGGTCTCCAAGCATTCGGAAGTACAGCTCATCGCAGTGGTAGCCGTACTTGCCGGCGAAGCTGACGAGCAGCGCGACGACGCCGACGGACACCAGGATGACCGGACGCCATGCGAACGCTGCCCGGTTCAGGGGGGTGGGACGGGTGGTGGTCACTCGGCATGCTCCCCACTGATGGCGGGTTGCCGAGTGCCCCGCCCGTCCCGGCTTCGTGGGGATCCCGGCGCTCTCCGCCGATTTCGGGGTCGGCGTCGGTGTCGCAGGGCATGAACGGCCACGACAACGATCAGCGCTACGGAAGCAGCACCATGGGCCTCGCCGACTCCGCCGGTCGGGTCCAGCAGCGCGGCGATTCCGGTGACAGCCACCAGCCCGGAGACGGCAATCGCTGCGACCGCCAGAGCGGCGTCGATGGCGATCCGGCGGGGAAGTCCGCTGCGTACCCGCCGAGAGACCGTACGCATCCAACGGGTATGGCCAAGGACATGTCCGCAGGCGGCCATGGTGAAGACGGCTCCGCTCAGGACGTGAATCGGCCGGTGGTGGTGGCTCAGCAGACAGAACACGAATCCGGCTGCGGTTGCCGCCCGGAGCGGATCGGCGTAGCTGCGGCACAGCTTGGTGAGGGAGGGCACGTCCGTCATCTTCTGGTCGTTGCTGGCCGCCGGCATCGTCGTGGCGAGGTGTCCCTGTACTTCGCTGGGAGTAGGCGGCCCCGGCAGCTGCGGTAGGTTCTCTCCCTTCCTACGGTCGAGCAGCCTCAGCCGGATCATCTCCGGAGTCGCGCCCGATAGCTGCCGTTTGACGCCGACCAGTCGGACGAGCGAACAGGCGCGCGGGACACCCACCGGGACATCCCCCCGCCTCCACCGACCGCAAGATGAACCGGCCTTCACGAAACCCGGGACCCTGTACCCCGCCCGTCCCTTTCCCGGGGACGGGCGGGGGGCCATCAACGATCGGCGGTTCGTTCCGTGGGGAGGGTCTCCTCGGGAACGGAGCCCGGGGACGGCAGACGGCCCCGGTACCCGGCCGCACGGAGCTGGTTGTCCACCAACTGCTCGACGTAGTCGCGAAGAGCCGCCCGCATGCGGTGCCGCAGCGCCGGGGGAGTGACCAGGATATGCATGAAGACGGCGCCCTCGACGGCGTCGAGGAGCTGTACCGGGGAGGCCGACGGCGGGAGCTCCGCGTTCCGGATGGCTGCGTCGACACGGTGACGCTCGACGAGCACGAAACTGGTCAGAGCTTTCTCCCGGATCTCGGCGAAGATCTCCGGGTGTGCGAAGGTCTCCACATAGAGTCGCAGCAGGGCCAGACCGTACGGTCCCAGATAGAGCAGCGCACGGTGCATGGCGTGCGCCACGAGGTAATCGCGCAGGGACTGTTCGGGGGCGGGAACGTCTTCACCCTCCGGGGACGCTTCGGACGGCGAGAGCTGAATCCCTCGCAGCGCGTCACCGAGCAGGGACTCCTTGGATTTCCACCGTAGGTAGATGGAGGACTTCCCCACTTGGCTACGGAGGGCGATCTCCTCGAAGGACAATCCCACCCAGCCGCGTTCCCCGAAAACGTCGACGGTGGCGAGCAACACCTTGCGCTCGAGTTCGGGATCGCGAGGGCGGCCGGGCCCCCGGCGTTCCGGGGTTGTGCGGGGCACGGACGGCGCGCCGCCCACGCGTCCGTCCGGCGAACCCGTCATTCCTCGATTTTAGAGGGTCCGCCCGGAGGTGTCCTCGGCTCGCGGCGAGGGCCTCGGCGAAACCGGCCAGATGAGGTCACGCCCTCCGATCGCCGCGTCGCAGCAGGTCGAGGACGGCGCCCGCCGTCCGGCCGCGCCACCGGGGTCGACGTCTGGCCGTCTCGTGTTCCGCCAGCTGGCCGGCGTAGACGTCGATCGGGCCGAACTCCTCGTCCGGCGAGGTGCCCGCGGCCCTCAGGTGGGCGCGTGCCTCGTCCACCAGGTCGGCCGCCCGCTGCGGTGTCACCTCGTGTCGACCCACGAGCAAACCGTTCAGGCGGCGCAGCCAGCCGTCCTCGCTCGCGGTGGGCGCAGTCCTGGCCGGGCCGCGTCGTGCTGCTGCTCCGTCGCGGCGGAACAGCAGCCACAGCAACAGGGCCGCGACTGCCCCCGTGACCGGGGTCGGGATCTCACCCAGCCGGGTACGGGGCAGCTGCGTGAACGACAGTGCCGCCAGCAAGACGGCGACGGCCGCCAGGCCGAAGCTCGCCCTGGCCGCCGTGGGCCGTCCCGCCGCGCGCAGGGTGCCCGGCAGGCCGACGACGGCCACGTGGCCCAGCACCATGAGCGCAACCCCGACCAGGGCCGCCGGCGTGAGGGGAACGGTGACGATCCCGGACAGCAGCGCGACGATCGAAGAGACGAGGAGGAGGACCGCGGGCAGGACCAACGAGCCTGTGAGGTGGTCGATGGCGGCCAGGCCCTGGCGGTCCACCGGGTCCAGTGACTCCGCGGGCAACTGCGCCGCGGCCGTTTCGGCGAACTCCTGCGGCGCCCCGAACGCCTCGTCGGGTCCCTGACCGGTGTCGGCGCAGTGAGCCCTGACCTGTGCGATGAGCGGGGCAGCCGTGTCGGGGCGGATGCCCCGACGGCTCATCGCGATCCGGGCCTGCATCTCCCAGCGCGCGAGCGGGTCGGTCATGTCGTTTCCTCCACGGTGGTTCGCGCCGGAGGCGGGGGCCCCGGCCTGCGGGGGTGCTCGGGGGCGGCGTCCTGGCAGGCCTCGAGGAGATGGCCCAGGACGGCGGAGAACTCGCGCCACCGGAGGCGATCAGACGTCAGTTTGGCCCGCCCGGCCTCGGTTATCGAGTACACCTTCCGGCCCGGCCCGCCCTCTCCCGGCTGCCACCCGGAGCGCACCGAGCCCTGTGCCTCCAGGCGCCCCAGCACCGGGTAGAGGGCACCCCCGCGCACCGTGCCGAAGCCGTGGTCGGCGAGTCGCTGGGCCAGCGCGTAGCCATGACGGTCCCCCTCGGTCAGGACGGCGATGACGGCGAGTTCGAGAGCCCCCCGCACCCATCCCGGGTGCGGATCGGGCCCCGGCGCCGATTGTTGGTCCACCGACCTACCCTCCTCAACTAGTTCCAGTTCAGACTAGTTGATTCTCGGGCTAGTGCCAAGTTTGACTAGTGGATCGTTGTGTCGGCGAGGGCCGGGAGCCTCGGACGAGGGGTCACCGACCAGGCCCGGGACGGCGTCCGGGGCAGGCGTTTTGCTCTGGGGCCCCCCGATCGCGTACGGTTGGTTCCAGCGACGCGGGGTGGAGCAGTTCGGTAGCTCGCTGGGCTCATAACCCAGAGGTCGCAGGTTCAAATCCTG
>JAUPKM010000078.1 GCA_030837445.1 Actinomycetota bacterium | reverse complement strand
CCTGGCGACCCTGGCCGGGATCACCGCCGTCCCATAGTGCGTCGCCATCTCCTGGTAGGTGGGGTTCACGTCCGGCTCGTACAGACACACCTTCGACACCCCACTCGCCAGATTGTCTGGGTTCTGTGCCCGACTGGATTATGTGGCGGGGACGAGCGCGGTGCGCCGCCCTAAAGGAGGATCCAGCGTGGCTGCCTGAACCTTGGGCACATAACGCAGCCGGCCATGGAGCATACACTTCCTCCATCTATCAGCAGAGAGGAGGTTGTCCATGCTGGAAACGTACTTCGTCAAGCCAGAGACGGTCGAGCGCATCAGGGCGTCATGGATTGGCGCCGAGGTCGAGCGGTATGTCGGTTGGTTGGCCGACCAAGGCTACGGCGCGCGCTGTGTATGGCGGCGCGTCCCGCTTGCCGTCGCCTTCGGAGAGTTTGCGCACCGTCGTGGTGCGAAGGTGGTCGCCGACCTGCCAGCTCATGTGGACGCGTACGTGGCTGAGCGCGTGAGTGGCCATCGCGGCGAACGGAAGAACGGCACCACCGCGCAACAGGTGACCAAGGAGGTGCGCGGACCGGTCGAGCAGATGCTGAGACTCGTCGTTCCCGGCTTCAAGGGCGCCGGCCGCGCGCATCACCACGACCCGTTTGCTGAGGCGGTGCCGGGCTTTTTCGAGTACCTGGTCGGGGAGCGTGGCCTGCGGCCGCCGTCGGTGAAGCAGTATGCACACCATCTCAGCCGCTTCGATGCCTACCTCGGCCGGGTTGGCGTGCGAGGGGTGCACGAGTTGTCCCCGGCGCTCCTGAGCGCGTTTGTGGCGGAGCGTTCGGCGACCGGTTTGGCCAAAACGACCGTGCGGGACTGCTGTGGGGTGCTGCGCGTCTTCCTGCGCTACGCACACCGCGCAGGCATCCTCGGCAGCGATCTCAGCAAGACCGTCGAATGGCCGCAGGTCTACCGCCTCTCGGACATCCCGCGGTCGATCTCCTGGACCGAGGTCGGAAAGGTGCTCGCTGCCGTCGACCGGCGAACCCCGTGCGGCAAACGAGATTAGGCGATCCTGCTGCTGCTGGTGACCTACGGCCTTCGGGGTCGCGAGGTGGCGGCGCTGACCCTGGGCGACATCGACTGGAAGCATGAGCGGCTCGCGATACCGGAGCGGAAGGCCGGCCATTCGACGGCTTTCCCGCTGTCCAAGTCCGTCGGCGAGGCCATCGTCGACTATCTGCAACACGGTCGGCCGAAGACACCGGACCGGCACCTGTTCTTCCGGTCGGCGGCGCCGCTAGAACCCATCGGATCCGCCGCGGTCTCCGGCTGCGCACGGCGGTATCTGCTGCGGGCGGGCGTCCAAGTCCCTCGGCCAGGCTCCCACACGCTGCGCCACACGCTCGTGCAACGGCTCGTCGATGCCGATTTTGCGCTGAAGGAGATCGGCGATTTCGTCGGCCACCGATCGCCGGCGTCGACGCAGATCTACGGCAAGGTGGCTGTCGAGTCTCTCCGTCAGGTCGCCCTTGGGGATGGAGAGGAGGCCCTGGATGAGTAAGAACCTTGGCACCGTAGCCGAGCGATTTGTCGAGCACCGGCGAGCACTCGGCCGCAAGTACCTCAGCGAAGCGCGCGAGCTGCGGCTTCTGGTGCGCTTTGCTGAAGCGCAGGGCATCCACGAGTTGGACCACCTCACCACGGTCTCCCTCGAGAACTTCCTGGCTTCCCGTCCCAGGCACCGTCCACGGAGCTTCAACCACCTCCTCGGCGTGATTCGCGGTTTCCTCGACTGGGCGGTCATCCAGGAGTTGCTGCCAGCCTCGCCTCTACAGGTCCGGCGGCGTCGCGTGACCGCCGCACGCCTCCCGTTCATCTTCGATGTCGCCCAGGCCCGTCGCTTGCTCGTGGCGGCGGCCGCACTTCAGGACAACCCGCGAGCCCAGCAACGCGGTCCCACGTATCGGGTGATCTTCGCCCTCTGCTACGGGCTGGGCCTGCGCGCGGGCGAGGCCTGCGGGCTGCGCCTCGGGGATGTCGACGGGGACCGCAGCCTGCTGGTGGTGCGAGGCGGCAAGTTCGGGAAGAGCCGCTTCGTCCCCCACGGCCCCCGTATGGCCGAATTGCTCGGCACGCAGGTCGCGCGTCGCCGAGCTGCCCAGCCGGACTCGGACCCCACGGCACCGTTGTTCAGCTTCGACGGCCGCCGCTGTGTTCATCCCGGCACCGCCAGTCAGACCTTCCATGCGCTGATCAGCAGCCTCGGACTGGCCATTCCAGACGGGGTCTCACCGCCACGGCTGCACGATCTCCGACATTCGTTCGCGGTGGGTTGTCTGCTGCGCTGGTACCGCGAGGGGCTTGACCCAGCCAGCCGGCTTCAGCAGCTCTCGACCTTCATGGGGCATGTCGACCCGACCTCGACGGCCGTCTACCTCACCATGACGCCCGCCCTGTTGAAGCAGGCGAACCGCAGGTTCGAGGCGTTCGCAGAGCCAGCGTGGGCGGAGGCGGTCCCGTGATCGACACCGAGCCGCTGGGGCCGATCCTGCACTCGTTCTTCGCCGACCACCTGAT
>JAUPKM010000524.1 GCA_030837445.1 Actinomycetota bacterium | reverse complement strand
GGGGCACCATGACGGCCGACCAGAAATCGGCGCTCGCCGGGATGGCGGAGGAGGAGAAGCTGGCCCGCGACGTGTACGTGGCCTTGGCCAAGACGAGCGGGGACGCCAGGTTCACCCGGATCGCCACCGCCGAGGCTCGTCACCTGACCGAGGTCCGGGCGTTGCTGACCCGGTACGGCGTCACCGACCCCACCGCAGGCAAGTCCGACGGCGCCTTCGCCACCGCCTCGGTGCAGCAGCAGTACACCGGCCTGGTCGCCCGTGGCTCGGCCTCACCCGCCGCCGCGCTGGCCGTGGGGCGTGACGTCGAGAACGCGGACATCGCAGACCTGGCCAAGGCGGCCACCGGCGTCACCGCGCCCGACGTCACGACTGTGTACACCCGCCTGACCAACGGCTCCCGGAGGCACCTTCGCGCCTTCGGAGGCTGACCGTCCCCGGAATGGCTCCGTCCCCGGAACGGCTCCGGTCCCGGAACGGTGGTGTCGTGACTCGCCCCGGGATTCATCGTCGGCGGGATCCTCACGGCGTGGGGGCCGTGGCGCTGTGCGCTGTTCGTCCGTGCTCATCACCGTCTACGAGGGCACCTCGGGCCACGGCACGGGAAGGGACGCGCTCGCGCACGTCACCGCCGCCGCATTCGAAGCGGCAGCCGTGCCGTCGATGCTCGGGATCGCCATCGCCGCCGTCTTCCTCCGAACCCGCCGGGCCTGATCGGCCGGAGTTGACTGGAGCCTGGTGTCGGCACGCCGAGCGGGGTTCCGTGAGGAGCGTGAAACCCTGAGCGCGAAGGAGGATCCTTCCGAGACCAGCTTCGGGGGGTTCCACTCGTCGAGTGGGGGAGGTTGCTCTGGTGTGACGCATCGGGGCATCGGGGGCATCTCGCGTCGACGGGAGCACCTCCCTATGCATTCGTGTACGCCCCCTTACGTCCGCATGTGCTCCTTACGTCGAAGCCGGGTAACTGACCCGCTGGTCTGGCCGCACGCGCTCAACGTGTGCACTGACCGTCGCGATCGCGACAGTGGATGCACACGGTGAGGGCTTCCGGTTGGAGTGGCGGGTCAGGTATCTGGTACCCGGATCGGCAGGGCCGCTCCGGGGCTTGCCTGTAGACCAGTTTGCCGCATAAACTCGTTGGCATGACATCGCGTGGGGGACCGGCCCGGACCGGCATGGACGACATCCGACAGGCCCAGCGCCGTGCCCTGGCGTACTGGTTCGTCGACGGGATCCCGGAGGCCGTCGGAGGCGGAGCGATCTTTCTGGTCGGTGCGCTCCTGTATCTCGCCGAGATCACCGGGAACGACATGTTCGGGTCGTTCTCCACGATGACGATGATCCTGGCTTTCCCGATCGCCGGTCGGATCGTGAGGACGGCCAAGGAGCGGATCACGTATCCGCGCACCGGATACATCAAGTACACGGCACCCGCCGGACGGCACCGGACGATCAAGTTGGTGGTGGCCGTCCTGGTCGCGATGGGGCTCGCGGGTTTCCTGGCCAGCCGTCCCCAGGACGCCGATGGCGGGGCCGGGGGCTGGCTCGTCACGTCGCTGGCTTGTGGTCTCGGTGCCGCGTACGGCGTCCGTGGCTGGAAGACCGGAGTGAAACGCTTCTATGTCGTCGGGGCGGTACTGGTGATCCTCGGGGCGGGCATCGTCCTGACCGGGTTCGGCTTCGAGGGGGCGATCGGCCTGCTCTGGATGGGCTTCGGGGTCCTGAGCGTCGTCAGCGGTGTGCTGACCCTGGCCGGCTATCTCCGCGAGAACCCCCCGCCGGAGGATGAGGAGATCACCGTCGCACCGGACGACCTGCGATGAGTGACTTCACCTTCGACGCCGATCCTGATCGGATCATCCACGAACCCGCCCGACTGAAGATCATTTCGATGCTCTGTGTGGTCGCGAGCGCCGATTTCACCTATCTGATGAGGGAGACCGGGCTCACGCGGGGCAACCTCTCGGTGCAGCTGACCCGTCTGGAGGAAGCCGGGTATCTCACCATCGAGAAGGTCTTCGTCGGCAGGACGCCTCGCACCACCGCCTCCTTGACGTCGCGGGGACGGGAGGCCTTCGAGGCCTATCGCACGTACCTCAACGGGCTGTTGCGCGCCACGGAACAGTGACACGGGAACAGAGGCGTCAGGAGGCTGGTGAGGAGGGACCGCTGGTGACCTGGTCTCGCCAGACGGCGTCCGCACCGGAGTGACCGACGGCGACGGTCCAGCCGACGGTGCCCAGGGCGACGACGGTCACCAGGCCGACGGCGATGAGACGACGGGCGGGGGGCACCTCGTCGGTGACCGCGAGACGGCCGATGAGCCAGTAGGCGATGGCGGCAGCGATCAGGAGAGCGAGGGCGACGAGGGGAATGAGATCGCCCATCTCGGCGTGATCCTCGGCGACCTGGTGCCCCTCGGCCTGGCTGAGACGGGCCTGGAGCTTCTCGCCGGACTCCTTGGCGACGAAGGCGAGGACGAGCATGACGGCGTCGATACCGAGCCACCACTGGAGCAGGGGCCGCCAACGGGAGAAGACCGTCACCGCGGCCGTGGCAATGGCCGACAGTGGTAGCAGGACGACGGCGGCATGGACGACGAGCGCATGGATCGGAAGACCCTGGAAGAGATCGAACATCGACACACCTTCGTCCTGGCGGAGGGAGGACAACGGCTGGGTGAGAGACCATGAATCGGGTTCGGCCCGGTAGTGAAGGAGGCTACCGGCAGATCGATGGATCCGCAGATCAGGCACGCCGCCACATCTGGGCGGTCGAGGTGTTGCAGGCGTAGAGGGAGATCCGGGCGCCGTTCGCACTGTCGTGATTGTAGTTGTCCAGGCACATTCCTCCGCCGACGTTGTACAGCTGGAACCAGCCGTTCGCGCGGTCGCGGATGCCCCACCGTTGCGCCGCTGAGCCGTCGCAGGGGTTGAGGACGACCTCGGTGTTGGACGTCGTGCTGCCGTTCTTGTCCTCAAGACACGTGCCGGTGTTGCGGTTGACGATGCGGTAGTGGCTCGTGCCCAGGTAGTCGAAGTCGAACTGCTGGACGGTGTTGCCGTTGCAGTCGTAGAGCTTCACCGGAGCGCCCGGCGTCGTGTCGTAGTCGTAGTTGTCGAGGCACTTCCCGCTGCTCGATCCCTGGATCCGGGTCCGTGTGGCTCCGTTGGGTGAGGGCTGCCCGAAGAAGGGGGAGCCGTCGTCTTTCCACAGAAGCTGCTGCATCCTGGTGTGCCGGTTCGGATCGGTCAGCGCGTCGGGAGCGGGCGGGTCGTAGTCGCGAGCGTGGTAGACGAGGATGTCCGTCGTGCCGTCCTCTGCGACGGTGAAGCTGCCGTGCCCGGGGCCGTAGACGCCGTTGGCGGTCGTGAAGACGGGGTTCGGGGTCTTGGACCAGGACGCCGGGTCGAGGAGGTTCGCGGTCCCGGACGCCGTGAGCAGGCCCAGCTTGTACCGGGCGTCGGTCGCCGCTGCCGAATAGGCGATGAAAATCTTCCCGTTCTTCGTGACGATCTGCGGGCCTTCGTTGACCGCGTACCCCTCCTTCTCCCAGGCGAGGGTGGGGACGGCGATCCGCACCTGTTGACCGGAGATCGCGGTCGCCCCGTTCATCCGGGAGATGTAGAGGTTGCTGTTGGTCGCGATCCCCGGCTCCTTCTGCGCCCAGACCAGGTACCGGGAGCCGTTGTGCTCGAAGGACGCCGGGTCGAGCGAGAACGAGTCCCAATTCGTGGTGAGTCGCGCGGGCGCCGTCCACGTGCCCTGCGTCGGATCGGCCGACGTGGTGCGCATCCAGTAGATCCGCTGGTCGAACCGGGCCGTGCCGGGGGCGCCGGAGAAGTACAGGTACCAGGCGCCGTCGTAGAAACGGATGTCGGGAGCCCACAGGTAGCCGCTCAGGGCGCCCGAGGACGGCGCGGTGAATGCTGTGACGGTCGAAGCCGTCCCGAGTCCTTGAAGCGTCGTGGCGCGGCGCAGTTCGACGCGCTTGTAGTCGGGGACGGACGCGGTCATGTAGTAGAAGCCGTCGGTGTGTTTGATGATCGCCGTGTCGGCCCGCTGCGTGATGACGGGGTTGGTGATCTGCGCTGGCCGGGCGATGGCGGGATCGGCGTGGAGGACGGCGAGGGGGGACACGACGAGTAGAAGCGTGAGGGTCGTGAGCTGTTGGAGGAAGGCGGGGCGAGGCATGCTTGTACTCCCTTTCAGCCGGACACGGGCGGCGCAGCCCTCGACGGTGATGCTTCTGCCGTCGAGGGCGCACGCAGACCGGTGCCGATTATCGGCTCAGCGAAGGGCGCGGGGAAGCCTCAGCGGTGGTTCGCCTTGTTGTGACCGTTCTTCTTGCCATGAGCGGCCGTGCCCTTGGTCTCGGCCTTGGACTGTGACTGGGACTGGGACTGGGGCATGCCATTGGGGCGCGGCTGGTGGGCGCGCGCGAGCGCGGTCATCTGACCGTTCGCACGACCCTGCCGGTTCCCGAGGTTGTGAAGGTGCGCGGGGAGCTGGGTCGAACTCTTGGCGGCCGCCGCGATGTCGCAGGCAGCCTGATGGTTCTGGACGGTGCCGTCAGCCGCGTCGCTGGCGCACTGGTTAATCGCCGTCGCGACAGCACCGTCGATCGTGATCGTCACATTCTGGCTCGAGTAGACGTAGATGCTTGACGTCGTCGTCGAGTTGCCCACGCTCGCGACCTGGGTGCAGGCATCCAGCTGGGTCTGGACGAGCCCGTCGGCCGCGTCGCTGAGGCACTCGTAGATAGCCGTGGCGAGACCACCTTGGATTGTGATCATCACGTTCATGCTGGCGAAGATGGTTATGGTTCCGACGGAGACCGTGTTGCCGGCGGAAACCGTTTGATCGCAGGTGTTGAACTGTTCCTCGGGTGTGCCGCCGGTGGCGGTGTTGAGGCATTGATCCATGGCGGTGGCATAGCCGCCGTTGATGTCGATGGACACGTTCCTGCTGGACGAGACACTGATCTCGTCCACGGTGACGGTATTACCGGCGACCGCCACTTGCTCACAGGCGTTCTGCTGCGTCTGGATGACACTGTCGACCGCGTCGTTGACACACTGGTCTATCGCTGTCGCGACTCCGCCGGTCACGACGATGGACACATCAGTGCTGCTCGCGACAACTATGCTTCCCACCTCGACCGTGTTGCTCGCGATCGCCACTTGCTCACAGGCGTTCTGCTGCGTCTGGATGACACTGTCGACCGCGTCGTTGACACACTCATTGATCGCGGTTGCGATGGCTCCGCTCACTTCGACGGACATGTGAGTGTCCTGGAAGACGAGGATATCTGAGGTGGTGCTCGGATCGGTGGAGTCCGCAAATGCGAAAGAAGACCCCTGCACTCCTGACAGGAAGAGAAGGGATCCGAGGAAAAGCGAGGCGCAGCCGCGGTGATGCTTCAGGAGGAAACTCATGGATGCACTCCATTCGGTAAATGGTACATTCAGCAAGATGATGGTTGCAGAACGAACAGTATCGGCCGATGCTGATGACATCATTCTGCACCAGACGTCGAGGTGCGCCGTGGACCTTGGTGCGAGTTGCGGTCTCTTTTCCTGCCCCTGTCCGTCTGCAACATTTCCAAGATGCGATCGATTACCGGAAGGCAATTCTTGAAGAACGCTGATTGAGTAGAGCTCGGCGTGAATCGGCTATGGTCACCTTCGAGGTTCTGAGCTAGGCTACAGCGCGTCGAACTGACTGTTTCGTCTGGCAACAATGATTGCTCAAAGATCGTTGCCGTGGAGGAACCTCCATGTGGTGTTCGGTCGCGTTGCCGCCGAGAACGGGGCTGTGAGAATGAGAAGGGAAAGTCCTGGACCGGGCGGATCCTCATCCGGGGCGATCCTGGCTCTGCTTGTCACCCTGGGTCTGGGGATACTCGGACAAGGTGGGTTCTATCTCACGGAACACATCGTGATCGGGGTGGGCCTCGGTGTGAGCGTCGTTGCGTCGATAATTACCTGGACGCCGAGAAGCCAGGAGACGGATCGGGCGCTGCTGCTTGCCGTCTTCGCTCTTGGGCTGTGGACAGTAATGAACAACGCCTCGCGTGGAGACTTCGCGGAAGGAGCCTCCGGGGGAGCTGTCGCTCTCGCCGTGATGGTTGTGCTGCTCGTCGTGCGCAGATCGACGAATGAAGATCGAGAACTGATCGTCGTGGTGCTGCCTGTTCTGGGCGGAATGATCGCGGTGACGGCCTGGATCGGACTGGTTCTTCACCTGCCAGGCTGGAGTCTCCAGGCGCGAGGCATCTGGCGTGCTGCCGGCGCCTTGACCTATCCGAACGCGGCGGCCGCGGTACTGGTCCCGTTGTCCCTCCTGGCAATCGCCCGCTCGGGTCCCGAGGGCGCGGCGTCGAACAGTGCGCCGCCGGAAGGATGGGTCTTCAGGGCGATGATCCCGCCGTGGGTCAACCGCCTGCTGGCCACCGTGATGGTGATGGGGGTGGGGGCGACTCTCAGCAGGGGTGGAGTGCTGGCCCTGGTGGTCGGACTGGGAGCCGCCTTCGCGATGGGGGGACAAGGAATGCGCAGGGCGTCTGCCGGTCCGCTGGCAGGGGGTGTGATCGGGGTCACGGGGGTATTGCCCGCGATGACCAGTGAGGGCCCCCAAATCTTGCCTTCAGCTGTCGGGGCGCTGGTGGCCGGACTGATCGTGGCCCAACTCGTTTCCCAGGTTCTTGAGCGGTGCTCCGCACGGGAAGGCGTCGGGGAGGCACCGTCCCGTGAACGGCGTTACCGTCGTGTTCTCGCGACCAGCGTGGTCGTACTGGCGGTGTGCGGGATCGCCGCAGGCGCTGTGCCTGCGTACCCGAAGGTGTCGTCCTTGGCCGAGGCGAGGTTGAGTACTGGTTCGACGCACAGGATCAGTGCCGCGACGCAGTCACTGCGTCAGCTGCGGGAACACCCGTTATTGGGCGTCGGTTCCGGTCGGGCCGCGGTCACCTGGCGGGATCCAGATGGTGTGAGCCGGACGATGAGATATGTGCACAACGAGTATCTCCAGGTACTTCTCGAACACGGACTGATCGGTGGCGGACTTCTGCTGGCGGTCTTCTGCGCCGGTGCCCGAACCGCCGGACGGCGATCGTCTCGGGCGCGCTCGAGTGACGAGCGCATGATCTGGGCCGGGGGAATGGCCGCGGTGATGGCGTTCGCCGTGCACAGCGCCTTTGACTTTCTTTGGCACCTACCGGCTCTGCCTCTGCTCGCCGCGACCCTCTTCGCCGTCGTCATCGGCCCGGCGACCCGGCTCCCGGCGCGCCAACACGCCCGGACGCCTGTGTCCGGTCGAGCCTGCATCAAGGAAGGACAGGTCTCATCATGAACATCACCAGAAGTAAGTTGCTCGTCGGAACCTTCATCACGGGTGTGGCGGCGATCCTGTTGCCCTCCGCCCAAGCTGTCGCCTACTCCTCCCCTCCCCTGGAACTGTGGGCTGAGGCGCAGAGCCCGGCCACGGTGCAGGGCAAGGGTGTCATGGTCAGTCTCCCCATCGACTACTCGTGCACGGGGACCGGGATGAGTCTGAATATCCAACTGTTGCAGAAGGCCGGAAACGGCATCGCTTCGGGATACGGGTATGGGAATGTGAGCTGTGACGGTGCCACTCATCGGACTCAGGTCGCGGTGACACCCAACGCGGAGGGACGCGTGTTCTCCTCAGGGCCGGCGACGGCGCGGGTCGAGGTGTGGGGCTGTCACGAGTTCTACTGTGGAAATGACGTATTCATCAAGACCGTCTCGCTGAAGAAGTAACTGCTTCCCGGCGCGTCGCTGTCTCGCGCCGAGTTCGTGGCGGAGGATCCAGACGAAGCCCGGTATTGTCCGGATGCGACGCGATGTCCGGGGCCGGGCGGGTACGGCGGGGTGTGGTAATTCACGGGCGCGGCTCCTGGGGATCTGGCGGCTTTGACGCCGGAGGATCGATCCGGGAGCCGCGCTCGCCTGTGTGGCGAGATCGTCGCGCCGAAATCATACTCATTGCCCAAGGTAACCGTATATGATCGGTGGGTCATGGAGTGATGTATTCTCGAACCGCAGATCTAGGAGATCAATCATGCACAAATGCATCAATCGCCTGAGCGTCCTGTCCGTCGGTCTTCTCCTGGCGGTCGGGTCGGGTGCTGGTTCCGTGGCGAACGCGGCTACGTCGAGTTTTTCGGGTACGGGTAACGCGAGTCTCTTCGGCGGACAGTCCGCCGCCGTGAGGCAATGCGTGATCTCGGTGCGTGACGGTGATATCTCTCAGCACGTCAACAGTTGTAACCAGGTCTCGGTGGCCGGAAATTCGATCACACTGACCGGCGTGAATATCAGTGTCTACCGGCCGGGCTCGTCCGTACCCGTCTATACGGGCTCGTCGTCGACCGTCACTCTCACGGGCACTCTGGCGGCGTCAATAGCAGCCTGTGTGGTGGACGCGCGGGATCTGTCGATTCAGCCGGCGACGGCATCGCTGTGTGGTGTGGCTCTGCGCGCTGTGAGCAACGATCTCTACCTGGCGGCGACAGGGGTGACGGTGGCGTAGCCGACGCGATTCGCGTCTGATGGTGGTCCTGTTACGCGGATGGTCCTGGACCGATCAACCGTAACAGGACCACCAATGTCAGTCGCTCGAAGCCATCACGGACGAGGCGGAATCACCACATCTTTGATCACTGTGACGTTCTGGGCGATCGCCACCTGACGGCACACGTTCTTGGGGGAGCTCTTCGAACCGGTGGGCACGCATTTGTTGATCACGATGGTCGACTTCTTCCGAATTTGGGCCACCAGATCAGCCGCTCGCGTCTGGGGTAGCTGCGCCGCATACAACGATTCGCTACCCGTCGACGCTCGATCGATGTCGAGGGGTGAGTCCTCGAGCTCAGGGCCTGATGTCACAACCCCGTGAGGGAGAGCTTCATCCGGTAGCGGTGCCGCGACCGCGGTGACCGGAGCGCCCAGGAGCCCCACGGCCAGGGTGCCCGAGACCATGAGGCCTCGCACCGTTCGACTCGGCCGGTTCTTCGAAGCGTCAGACGTGATCCACGACATGGACTCATCCCATCAGGTGTAGGTTCACGAGCGTTCACGGATTCGATCTTGCAAAGATGTTCCGAGAATAATGACGCCCAAGGGCCTGACCCTGGTGTGGAGGTGCGGGTGGTCGCGCTCTAGAGATGTCGGCCGGAGATGGCCGTGCCTTGAGTCCGCACGTCGCAGAGGCCGCGGACAGAGGGACCAGTGACCAGGGGGGATCTCGCTCCGGTCTCTGAAGGGTGATCAGTTGATTCGGGGCAGATGGTTCGCAGACGGAGGAAGGGAATGACGACAGGGCCGGGTGCGGATCGATGTCGATCCGCACCCGACCCCTCACCGCAAGGTGCTCCGAGATGTCCGGGGCACCTCATTCATCGATCGAGCGAGCTGTTCAGGCCGTGACGGTCACGGACGTGGCGATCGTGTTGACGGTGTTGCCGGCGATCGCGATCTGCTTGCAGAAGTTCTGCGCCAGCGTGATGTTTCCGTTCTGGGCCTCGATGACGCACTTGTTCACCGCGACGGAGGTTCCGCCACTGACCGTGACCGTCACCGGGCCATTGTAGTTGAAGAGCATACCGGACGGCAGTTTGGTGACGAGGATGGTGTCGGCAGTGAGCATCACGGTGTTGCCGGCGGTCGCGAACTGGTCGCACTCGTTCTGGACGAGAGTGATGTCACCGGTGGCCACGGCGATTTTGCACTCGTTGAGTGCGACAGCGTCTCCACCGGTGTAGGTCACCTTCACCGGGGCGCCCTGGTAGTAGTACGGGAGGCTGTACGCGCTGGCGGTGCTGACGCCCATCATCATGGCGAAGCAGGCACTGAGCAGGGCGACAGCGACGCTGCTTCGGCGTGCGAGACCATTACGCATGTTTGAATCTCCTTGTTTTG
>JAUPKM010000523.1 GCA_030837445.1 Actinomycetota bacterium | reverse complement strand
TCCTGGCGGCGATGGCCCTTGGCCTGCTTCTTGGCAAACTCTTGCCGGGTGTGCAGTCGGCACTGGACTCGGTCAAGATCTGGCAGACCTCACTGCCGATCGCGGTTGGCCTGCTGCTCATGATGTACCCGGTGCTGGCGAAGGTCCGCTACGAGGACATGGGCCACGTGACGGGCGACCGGCGGTTGTTGTGGCTATCGCTGCTGCTCAACTGGGTGATCGGGCCGGCGCTCATGTTCACGCTGGCGTGGTTGTTCCTGGCCGACTATCCGGAGTTCCGCACCGGTTTGATCGTGATCGGCCTGGCCCGGTGCATCGCCATGGTGCTGATCTGGAACGACCTCGCTTGCGGTGATCGTGAGGCAGCCGCGCTGTTGGTGGCCATCAACTCGGTATTCCAGATTCTTGCGTACGCGCTGCTGGGCACGTTCTACCTGTCGATCCTGCCCGGCTGGTTGGGCCTGGACACCCAGGATGTGGTGTTCTCCACCTGGGAGATCACCAAAGCGGTGCTGATCTTCCTCGGCATTCCGCTGGTGGCCGCGTACGTCACCCGGCGGGTGGGGCTGGCCACCAAGGGGCGCGACTGGTATGAGTCGGAGTTCATCCCCAGGATCGCCCCGTTCGCCCTCTACGGGCTGCTGTTCACGATCGTGGTGATGTTCGCGCTGCAGGGCGATGCGATCCTGTCGGACCCGGTATCGGTACTGCGCATCGCAATCCCGCTGCTGGTCTACTTCGCGATCATGTGGAGCGTTTCGTTTGGGCTCGGGGTGCGGGCCCGCCTCGGTTATCCGAAGACGGCGACGCTGGCCTTCACCGCTGCGGGCAACAACTTCGAGCTGGCGATCGCGGTGAGCATCGGGGTGTGGGGGGTCACCTCCGGCCAAGCACTCGCCGGGGTGATCGGTCCGTTGATCGAGGTACCGGCTCTGGTGGCGCTGGTCTACGCGTCGCTGTGGCTTCGTCGGCGCTACTTCGGCCGACCGTCACCGGTTGCAGACTGATACCCGATCAGGCCCCCGACCGGGTACCTTGTGGCCATGACTGCCAGTCACACCCACCACCCGTCGCAGTAGGAGCCGAGGGCGCCACATCACCTGCGCGACATACCAGTGCAGTCGCGCGGACCCATGCTCGACCAAGGAGGTGTCGAAGTGACCTTGAGCCGCAGCGCTCGAACGGCGGAACTCTCGGTGAATCCCGAGGTCCGTTATGCCGGCGCGGCCGCAGCCGTGTTGGCGCCGGTTTCGGCGAGTGTGGCGCTGCTCTACGTGCTGCTCGCCGTTGCCCACCCGCTGGTGATCGGGGGCGAGGTGGGCACCGTGATGTCGGTCGTCGCGGCGCTCTCGGCGATCGGTTTGGGCATCATGGCGTTGTTCTGCTTCAGCAGGCCGCCTGGCCTGCGTTACGCCAACCTACTGATGTCATTGCTCGTGGTCGTGGTGCTGGTCAATTCCGGGCTGCACATGGTCCTCACCGGTGATGAACGCCAGACAACCGACCTGATGCTGGCAGTCGTGGGAGCGGGCGTCGCGATCCTTCCCACGAGTTGGAACGTCGCCGTCACCGTGTTGGCGTGGGCGACCTGGATCGTGGGGATCACCGTGACCGGGGGCGACGTGGTGCATTGGGGGCTCGCGATGGCCATGGCCACCCTCGTCGGTCAATTGGCCCGTTACGGACGTCGGTCCAGCCTCGACACGGCGGCTGAGTCGGTGTCCAAGGTAGCCGAGCTGAGTGTGCAGGATCCCCTCACGGGATTGGCCAACCGACGGGGGCTGGAGATTCTGGGAGACGAGATTCTGCTCATCGCTCGGGATTCGGATTCCGGCGTCTCGGTCGCTTTCATCGATGTGGACGGACTCAAGGAGGTCAACGACGGCTTTGGGCACGACCGTGGGGACGATCTGCTCATCGCCGTCGCCACGGCGCTGCGTGCCACCTGCCGAACCACTGACGTCATCGCACGTTGGGGCGGTGACGAGTTCGTGGTGCTGACGCTGGGGCCGGCAGCATCCCCCGATGCATTGGAGAGCCGGCTGCAGGATGTGTTGGGCGCCGAGCCCGGCGTGTCGCCTGCCATGTGGCGCCCCAGCTTGAGCATCGGAGTTGCGCACCGGCCGGCGGGTTCGGACGATGACCTTGAGTCGCTGCTGATGCGAGCAGACAAGGATATGTACGACCGCAGGTCACAACGGCGAGGGGCCGAGCAGACCGAGGCCTTCCGCGGGGGCCGGCGCCGAGCATGATTGCCCCGCCGCGCCTGCGCACGTGTGGGCGGCCATGGCGTGCTTCACGCCTGAATCACTCGACGAATGCCACACCCGCCGGCAGGAGTTGCCCCCGCGCCGTCAAGGAGGCGCATGTGGCCTTGACACCGGGTGGGGACTTCGGCGGTGCCGACATGGCCTCGCACGTCCGACTGTCCCATGCGGCGTCGCGTGCTGGCCTGGTCGAAGGGCTGACCCGGCCCGCGGCCTTCGTGGACTCGGTGCGGTCGGCGGGGGGTCAGCGGTCCCGAGCGTGAATCGGCGCCGGGCATTACGGTGGGGTCTCGATTTCGGCTGCGGATGGTGCTGTCCGCGGCCGAGCGTCTGGCCACACTCACGAACCAGGAGATTCAATGATCGACCTTGACACCAACGACCTTCGCGAACTCATCATCGGCGCCGGCGATGACCCGGTGTTGACGCTGTACCTCCCGGTTGACCCGTCGGATCCGGAGAACTTCCGTGAGACCGGCACCCGGCCGTGGGAATTGCAACTGCGCAACGACCTGACGCAGTTGGCAGCTGAGGTGTCGCAGGACGACCGCGAGGCCCGGATCCGCTTCGACGAGACCCGGGCCGTGGCCGAGGCGTGGCTGTTGGACTATCTGCCGGGTGGACGCACGCTGGTGCTCGTGGCCGACAACGATTCGGTGATCAGCCTGGAATTGCCGGTAGTCCTGGATCAGGATGCGGGTTACGGTGCGCCAAGGGTGGGCGAGTTCGTGCGGGCGTTGAGCGAATACCGGCTGTACGCCGCGGTGCTGGTCGACGGCGAATCGGCCCGGCTGGTCACGGGTTCGTTGGGTTTCGTGGCCGACATCGTCAGTCTGAATTTCGACAACCGCTGGGGCATGGGTA
>JAUPKM010000522.1 GCA_030837445.1 Actinomycetota bacterium | reverse complement strand
GTCTGGGGGGACGACACCCCGGACACAGCGGTCACCGTCATCCGCTCACCCCCGACGATCACATCGAAATCGCCGTCGACGTGGCTCCACAGCGGCCCGGAGGCTGTCGCCACGGACAGCGTCGTCGCCGAGCTCGTCACATCCGCCGCCAGCACAGATCCATCGCTGGAGTAACGGGTGAGGTCGTCGTCGTAGATGGCCACCCGGTACGGAGACGCCGGCGCGAGGCTGAGTGTGATCTGGTGGAGGAACTGGCCGATCTTCTCCGTGTACCCCTGGACGATCTGGGAGATGTCGTCCGGCGGCATCCAGGGTGGTGGGTCGGTGATATCGACCCTGGACCCGACGTCCAGGGACAGGATGTCCCGCACCAGCCCCTGGTCCCCGGCCAGGTGAGGACTGGCCAGATCGACCTGCACCGCTGGCACCCGCTGCTCGTCGACCGTGCCGAGCAGCAGCCTCCAATGCGCGTGATGGACGGCGTCCCGGTCATCAGCGATGTTCAGCGTGACCGCTGTGTCGTACCGGCCGATCCCACCCGGCGGGGGCTGCGTGGACAGCGCACCGTCAGTGAGCTCCGCCGAAGAGGACGCCCCGTCCTCCCGCGTGACCTTGACCAGGTTCCGGGTCGCACGGTCATCCTCGGTCGGCTCCAGACGCGTCATCTGATGGCCGCTATAGGACAGGGTCACCGTCGGGTTCTGACGCTCGACGCTGGCCCGCGTCCGGTAGACGATCCCGATCTGGTCGCGGGGCTCGTACAGCACCCCGCCATCAGCAGCAGCACATTCCTGAATGAGCGCCAGGAACGTTCGTTGTTTCTGGTAACCCATCTTCACCGTATCATTCAGGCTGCCAATAACAGTGAAGGTTTCGCGATTCTCCTCACATAGGCGACTAATGCGCTGACCGGCGGTCTCATACCGATAAGCATTAAGCTGTCTATCGGTCGAGAATACTGATGTGGCATCATTCTCGACAGTGACATGACCTATCGCCATATCCGCCAGGTCATTATGTTTCCCGATAACGATTCGACGGAAAGCGCCAACTGTCCGCCCATTCACTGCACCACTAATAATGCTACCGACGGAGTAGCCGACATCCAGCGTAGTGAGTTCCCAATTGACGTTACTACCCGATTGGTACATTGTCAGCCCGAGACGACGGGCTTTACCATCCATACCGAAGTACACCCAGGAGGATGCTGCTATCTCCGTATCGTCGGACGAAGAAACCCGAACCCTCAGATTCCCTCGCCCGGACTCGCTGGTCTCATACTCAACGCTCCATTTAGCCGCAGTGCCCGTCGTGTAAACCCTGCATATTTGAAGAGCGGTCCCCGTAACACCAGAGTCGGGAACGTGAATCAAAAACCTGACCTGGACCTCGCCCGCTGCACCCACCTTCGACACGAGTCCATCGAACCGGGCCGTCTTCATTCTCGGCAACGGCCCCGAAGCCACAAAAACGCTGTCATCAGCGAACTTCGGCTCACCAGACACGACCATGGGATTCGCACCATCAGACGCTGCGGTGATGATCTGCGCGTTCGATCCCTCCTCGCACGGCCAATATGCGACCAGATTCGGCAGACTGGGGAGAGCCGAACGCAACGCCGACTGGACCGGAGAAGCTCCTTGCCCGAGCCTGCGCATCACCCCGGACGCAGTAGCAGGAACCCACACGTCACGCCCCGATTGATCCCACTTCGGGGGCCATTCCGCGATCTCACCCACGAACCGGGTCTGTGCGTTCGTCAACTGGACGCCATTACTCACACTCCACGTATTCCCCTGATCGTCGAAGAAGACGCCAGCACCCAGGATCTGATCACTGAAAACAGGGTTTGCAACGAATGTCCCGTCGACCCCGGAGCGGACCTCAGCAGAGTAGTATTTCCCGCCAAAAGCGTGATCCAAACCGGCATTAGCGAGATCACCGATGCACAGGTTGACGCTCGTGTGGTAAATACTGGTCGTCCCTGATCCGGACACGGCTGACCCGAGCTGCCGCCATGGCCCACTGATAGTGGCCGCCGTAAAGAATGTGACGGTCCATCCGCCGGCACCATTATCAACGTCCAGGATGGCGCGTATCGCCAGGCGGCCAGGCCCATCCATGGGGACACTCACCGTGGAATTCACGTACTGATATGACGTCCCATTTTGGGACCAGTAGAACGTAATGAAACCAGTGCTGATAAGCAACTGCCAGGATCGTTTCCCGTCGGCTATCTCCCATTGCCCGATCAGGTCACCCGGCTGCGTCCAATCATCACCATCAACGTCAACACAGACGTCCAGGTCACCGGGCAATGCCAGCCTCGCACTGTCCGGCGTCGCCACGCGAGCACCTGAGGTGCCTGGGACCAGCAGGTACGGGCCGCCCTCCCGGATCTCCAGCGCCACCGGGGTGTTACGACCGAGCAGCCCGTAGTACGGGCCGGTCGGGTTCCGCGGCGACCAGCGTCCGTCACGGTTGTCCAGCTGGAAGGTCATGGTCTGCCGCTCGACCGTGGCACCCTCGGACGTTCTGCCCCGCGTGATCGAGATCGGAGTGCTGTCCCGCCCGTACACCCACGGCGTGATGTCTGTCCGTACCCCGCCCAGCCAGGCGTACATGCTGATCGGGAGAGGAGACAACGGGAAGTCGGGCGCCTGAGGGTCCCCAGCGGCCGTCACGGCCGCCGTCACGGCCGCCGTCGCCCCTCCCGTGGCACCAACCCACCCCGCTGCCGTCGTGGCCGCTACCGTTGCCCCTGTGGCTGCTGCCCTGGCAGCGAGAAGAGCCCCCGCCGATGTGCCGGCCGTCTCTGCGGCCGCCGCCGCGCCAACGGCCCCGATCCGTCCGCCCGCCGCCGCCGCAGCTGTAGATGTCGCCGTTGCCGCCCCGACAACACCGACCCGGGAGAACGTCGCCACGGCGGCGGACACCTGGTCCGCGCCGGTCCACGACCTCGTGCACTCCTGACTGCTCCCTGCTGGAGCGTTGGCCAGCCACGCCACGGCGACATCGGCGGCACCGTCGAGAGCCGCGTCCCAATCCCTGACCGCGACCCACGAACCGGTGATGGTCTCGCTACCGGTGCTGCTGCTCGCCGAATCGATCGCCCAGAATCCGATGGCCGCGCACGACGAGGACGGGGCCGCGGCTGTCCCTGTCGACCACGACGTCACCGACGTCTCGTCCGTCGCGTGCGTCGCGGACGTCAGGACCTGCCACGCACCAGCCCCCGGGTGCGCGTACTCCCCAACCCACAGGGTGTCTCCGGATGAAGAGGCCGCAGACCGCGACACCGTCACCGACGTCTCGCCGCCGACCGCCACCTTGCGCCCGACCCAGGTCGACACACTCGTCGAGACACTGCTCAGCACCGTCGTCCACCCGGACGGAGCGGTGATCGTGCCCGCGGACTTGTCCATCGCGCACGCGGCCCACAGCAGGTTCCCCGCCGTCGCCGCCGTGAAGGTGGCAGTGACTGACGTCGAGTTGGTCGCCGACGTCGCGGACGACATCTGGACGGGAGTGACGCCGCTGCCCGTGGACCCGGCCGCCTCTGCCCCGGCCGTGATGGCGGAGGACGCAGCCCCGGTCGTCCTGATGGTCGCTGCCGCCGTCGTCCCCGCGGCGACGGACGGCGAGGCCGCCCCCCTGGCGGAGACGATGGCCGTCGTAGTGGCAGCCGCGGTGACGGCCTGCGAGACATCACCTGTGACGCTGCCGCCAGCTGGCCGGATCGCCCACGCGGCCGTCACGAACGACAACGCCGGCGGGGTAGTCGTGAACGCCCAGGTCCTGGTACCGGTCGCCCCGGCCGTGGCGCGGGTCTCTCCCGCGAGGGCACAGGCGCGGCCCTGCGTCGCCGCCCCGTACTGCCTGATCATCGTCATGCCGGACGGCGTCGCGAACACCCTCGATCGAGTGTTCGCGACGACCGCGGACATGAGGACCGCACCGGCCGTGAGGGTCGTCACCCCGCCAGCGGTAGCGGTGGTGGCGCTGGTGACAACGTTCGTGACGGCTGCTGCGTCGATGGGATCCGTTGGATCGGCCCCGCCGAGCGCATGCACGATGCACGTCCAGTACCCGGCCGCACCGGACGTACTGATCACCGGCCCGGTAGACGCGCCCCACCGCCGATAGACAGCCAGGGTGATGTTCTGGCCCGGCTCGTCGATCGGGGCGACCAGAGGAGTCCACCCGGACGGGCCGGTGACAGCCGTGTCGAGGCTGTCACCGGCGAACACCGCGATGAAGAGATCACCTGCTTGGGCGTCCGAGGGCAGCGTCCCCGTGATGCCGTTAGCCGGTGTCGCCGTCTCGGTGACGGTGGCTGTCCGATGGGTGATGTCCACGTGTCACCGGTCCCTGCGCCGCCGCAGAACCGTCATCACGCCGCCAGCGGGGTGTACGACAGGGTGAGCGTCGAGAGGGTGAAGGTGTCGTTGGAGATGACAGTCCGCGAGGTCGTCAGCGCTGCGGACCGCAGGAAGCTCCCTCCTGTTGCGGCGTCCCACAGCGAGATGTGCGAGATCGTCTCGGACGCGGTCATCGACCACGCCGTCAACGCCGCGGACAACGACATCGACCCTCCGGCCGGGGCCGCGAACGAAGCACTGTTGCGGGTCGTGACCGCCGAGGTGTTCGCGGTCCCGGCGACTCCGGGGTCCCCGGTGTGCAGCTGCACATAGACCGTGACGGCGGTGAAGTTCGTGGCTCGGAAGATGTTCAGCAGCGCGTTCGCGTGCGCGGTCGCCAGGCCGATGGTCACCGGGCCACCTCCTGACTACCGGTGACCGTGCCGTCGGCGTGCGTCACGTACCCGTCGGCGGTGACGACCAAGCCCGCTTGTCCCGAGGACTCCGGGGACAAGGAATCCGCCGGGTGCGGGCTGTCTGATGTGGTCACGCTGTGCCTCCTTGGCCGAGCACGAATTGGACATCGCCGCCACGCACACGAACGGCGCGACGGAGCAGCTCGACGAGGAAGTCATCCAGCGCCGAGCCTGAAGAACGCAGTTCGAGGACGATCGGGCCGCCACCTCCGCCGGACAGCGCCGAGCGGGTACCGCCGTCGAGGGGGACGACGGCTTCGTCCCGGCCTGCCTCGCCGACGACGACAGCGGTCCCTCCGGGGCGGGCCCGCACGATGCCGCCTTGCGCGAGGTAGGGGAGTTGATAGGTGCGAAGAGTGAAACTCGGGGTCGTCACTCCAGCGAATGTGTATGACGGAAGGGTGAAACTGAGGTTGTTCCACCCCCTGATTAGTTTATTCACCATAGTGCGGAATGAATTCCAAATACCATCCCACATCCCGTTCGTGCCGTTTGAAATCCTGGCCGGCAAGCCGGTAAAGAATGCAATCATGGAGTCCCATTTTGTTTTCATGTCGGTTGTCAGCGCCGCAATCCCCTCGCCGATGACCCGAAATATGGGTGCTAGTTTGTCGATCAGCCAAGAAATGATTGCCGCCACGGCCGGAACTACGGTAGACAAAATGATCGCCGCAAATTGCGAAAAACTCAACATGATCTGTGCGATTAATTGAATCAATGGAACCAGTACGGGCATTAACGCAGTCACGAATTGTGCGACCAACTGAACAATCAGCGTGATGATTTGTATGAACACCGGAGCCAGCGGCGCCGTCGCCGCCAGCAACTGCATAATCGGGGGAATCAATTGTGTGATCGCTGGAAGCAGCGGCATGAAAGCCTGAAGCAATTGGCCAATCAGTGGCTGCAATTGGCGAATGATAGGCACCAGGGCCGCAGCGAACGCCGACACAACCTGACCAACAACAGGAATGATCGGAGCCAGAGCCTCCACAATGGTCGTGATCACCGGTGCCAGCGCCTGCATCACCGGAACCAGCGCACTCATCAGGACCGCCACGAGCTGCCCCAGCGGAGGCATGAGCGGCGCCAGCGCCACCAAGATCTGCCCGAACGCTGCCGCGAACTGCGGCAGCACCGCGAACACCGGTTGCAGCGCTATCAGCAGCGCCTGGAGGACCATCAACAGCGGCCCAGAGATCGACGCAACGAACTGTCCGAACAACGGCAGCAACGGCGCCAGGGCGACCAAGACCTGCCCGAACGCGGCAGCGATCCCCGGAAGCTCAGCGAAGATCGGCTTGAACGCTCCGGCCAGCGACTGCACCACGCCTGCCAGCGACGGCCCGAGAGCCGCCATGACCTGCGTCCCCGCCTGGACCAGCAACGGCAAGAACGGCAGCAACGCCCCGATGACCTGGGCCAGCCCGCTCATCGCAGCCTGCGCGGCCCCCGACGACACCAACTGGTTCAGCACGGCCCCGAACTGGGCCACGAACTGGGCGAGGATCCCCTGGAGCGGCGAGAGACCCTGGAGCGCCGCGGACGCGAACTGCATCATCGGCGCAGCCAGAGATCCGATGATCGGGATCAGGTCGCCGAACGCCTTCCCGAACGTGCCAGAGAACGCGGCGAACGCCGGTTGGATCGACGCCATCAGCGGCTGGAGCTGCTGCAACCCAGCCTGCACACCAGGCAGGAATGCCTCTTGACCGGCCTGCCGGAGGCTCTTCAACGGGCCGTCGATGAACTCCCGCATGAACCGCACGAACTCCTGCCCCTTCGGGCCCAAGTTCGCCATCGCTTCCGCGAAAGCATTCGCGGAAGC
>JAUPKM010000521.1 GCA_030837445.1 Actinomycetota bacterium | reverse complement strand
GTGGCGCGGCCGACCAGTCAGCTGAGGGCGCCCGGCAGGTGAGGCGCCGACGGACGCCTGTGTGGGTGGCCATCCTGGCAGCGACGCCGAAGCCGCCGATCAGTGAGGCTGAGGCGATAATCGAACCGAGAGCGCGCATGTCCGCGAATCTACCGTCACCGCAGGGGTCGGCGCCGACCCCCGGTCGGAGGAGGTCTTGGAGTTGGGCGCGTGCACGCCAGCCGTCAGTGGTGCCTGGCCGTGCGATTGGAAGCGATTCCAATGGTCCGGTGCTGGTACTTTTCGATGTTTCAGGGAGGCGACCCAGAGTGACCTCCTACCTGCGCAACCTCCCGGTGCTGGTCGTTGCGTGCGTGCTGCTGGTGGCCAGGCGACCATCGGGGGTGCTGACTCCGGTCTTCTGGGGGGAAGACGGCAAAGTGTTCTTCGCCGAGCAATACCTTCGAGGCTTCGCACCGCAGGACCCTTACAACGGAGCCCTCTATCTGGGCCAACGGCTGGCGGCTTGGCTGCTGTCGCCGTTCCCGGTGACGCTTTCGCCGACTCTCTACTACCTGGCTGGGTGCCTACTCGCGGCAGCTGCGCTGGCCGTCGTGCTGCAACGTAGAGCTCATGAACTGCTCGGTGGCTGGTGGTGGCGGGCCGGATTGCTGCTTGCGCTGGTCCTGATCCCCGGCGTCAACGAGATCCAGGGCTCGGTGGTGAACCTTCACTGGTGGTTCGCGATCGCGCTGGCGGTCGTGTTGGCCCTGCCTGCCCCGGCGACACGATGGGGGAGGGCGGCCGAGTTGGCGTTCATCGCGATTGTCGGACTTTCCGGGTTTACTGCGGCCTTCCTGGTGCCGGTAGCCGTGTGGGCGTTGGTTCGACAACGGTCCAAGTACCTCTGGCTGCGGTTGCTGCTGGTCGGCACCACTGCGGCTGTTCAAGTCGCCGTCGCCGTGGCTTCCACTCGGAAACTGGCTGACGGTTTTCCGCTGGAGCACGCGGGGATGCTGGGGGCCGCGATCGTGCGGAGGGTCGGCGGTGTGATGCTGATGGGCCATCAGTCGGTGGAGACCAGCTGGCCTCCCCATCAACTGAGCTGGTTCTATTTGCTCGCGGGAGGATTCCTGTTGGGGGTGGTGGTGGTGGCCATCATGGATCGGGCAGGCCCCTCGCCCTGGTGGCTGTTGGCAGGTCTCGGGTTCGCTGCGTCGGTGGCACTCGCCAATTCCAGCGAGAGCCTCCGGGAAGTGCTGGGCTCCACAAGCGATGGCAGGTATTTCGTGCCCCTCGTCGGCATGGTTGCACTCGTGTTGTGGCGGGGCGTGGCTACAGGTCGCCAGACCTGGCCTCGGATCCTTGCCGGGGCGCTCCTGTGTGCCTGCGTCGTTGGTTGGTGGACGGACTATCGCCTCGAGGAGCGCAAACCGCCAGGAGGACCGGCGGACCTGGCGGCCTTTGCCGAGTGTCTGAGGGACCGGGATCGAGTCTGCCAGCTGCGCCAATTGCCCGCCCCTCGCTGGGTGGTGACCATTCCGGCTGCGAAGACTACGAGATGAGGGAATCTGCAATGACGGCATACGTGTTCGTGCACGGCGGCAACATGTCGACCGACACTTGGAACCGCCACACAGTCGGCGAGCAGGTCCACACCGACGACAACAGGATGGGTGGCCGGATCTGGGACCCACTGGTTCCGGACATCCGGGCGCGTGGCGGACAGGCATTCGCCCCGACGCTGATCGATGAGCACGAGTGCCATTTCAGCGATCATCTCGATCAGATCAGTGATCTCATCACCGGCAATGACTTGCGGGACATCGTCCTCGCTGGTCACAGCTACGGCGGGATGATCATCACCGCTACCGCGGACCGGCATGCGGAGCGTGTGAGAGGGATGCTCTACGTCGACGCCGCCCTGCCGGATCCCGGTCAATCGCTGTTCGACGTGATCGCCGCTGGCGGAGTCGACCCGCTGTCCGTCGAGGGGCTCGAGCCCGATGCACCGTACGTGGAGAAGGTCGAGTTTGACCCGTCGGGGCTGACGTCGATACCCAAGATCTACCTACGTTGCACGCGAAGTGAATTCGCCGCGGTCACGCAATCGGCGAGGCAGCGAATCTTCGCAGGCACTGCCGGGCCGAATTGGACTTACACCGAGTTACCGAGCTGGCACGTCCCGATGGCCAGCATGCCGCACCAGGTCGGTGCACTCCTCGCGGCACTCTGACGGGTTGCGGCCTGTCGCCACTAGTTGGCAGCTGGCAGGTTTGCCAAGACGTCGCTGATGAAGGTGCACTCGTTGAACTGGGGCTTCTCCACCGTCCAACCGAGGCGCACGATCACAGCCTTCTTCGACGGCACCATGGCAACCACCTGACCGTAGTGGCCATCCATCGACAACGTGTCCTTGGGTACCCCCGGTGTGTCGGCGCACTCGCCATTCGTGGGCTGCCCGGGAATCCAGACCTGCGCCCCATAACCGTTCCCCGGGCCGGATGGCATCGCAGGAGTGGAGGCGAACTTCCACCAGCCGGCGGGGATGACCTGGTTGCTCTCCCAGGCCCCGTCGTTCAGCATCAACTGCCCCAGTCGGGCCCAATCGCCGGTACTTGCGTACACGTAGGAGCCACCCACCCACGTGCCCGAGGTGTCCGTGGCGAACACGCCGCCCTTCATCCCGATCGGAGTGAAGACGGTGTCGCCCCAGTACTTCCAATATTCCTGGTCAGTGGCGAACATGCCTTGGGTGATCTGGCTGAGCAGGTCCGAGGTGCCGGTGCTGTAGGCGAAGGTGGAACCGGGTTCGGTGATCATCGGCTGGGAGGCGATGAAATCGGCCATGCTTGGTTCGCTGTACAACATCTGCACCACTTTGGCGACCGGTCCGTAGTCGTCCTCGACATCCAATCCGGTCTTCATCCCGAGCACATCCGAGACCGTGATCTTGCTCTTCTGGGGGTCATTGCGCCACTGGGCCACCCAGGCTGGCGCACGATTGGCAGGGAAGGCGTCGATCACCAACGTGTTCGTGATGTCGAAGCCGGTCTCCTTGGCTCGCTTGTAGAAGATCATGGCGTTGACGGTCTTCGTCATCGACCAGCCCAGCAGCGGCATGGTCTGCGGGAAGCCTGCGCCTTGCTTCTGAATGAGCAGTTTGCCGTCGTGGACAACCGCAACTCCCCGGGCGTTGGCGGCCTTGGGGTCACCTGAGCCCACGAGCGCCTGGTTGATGACCTTCTCCAACCCGGCCGCATTCACCCCGGGGCCCCACTGGTTGGGCGGCACTGCGGCGTCGCCCTTCGGCCATGGTTGCGGATTCGATGGCCCAGCGACGAACGGCACGGCCGCTGGGTCCGGGGTCACGTCGAGGACGCAGCCTCGGTTCGGCAGCAGTGCCGCCTGCCGTGACCAGATGCCCAGGAACTTCGCGGTCACGCTTCGATTGGTCTGATCCGTCGAAACCGAAACGACACTCAGGGCCGGGCTCTGCGGGAGCACATCTTCGGTGAAGACCGCGTCCCCATCACGTCCCGAGACAAAGACCCCGGAGCACACGGTCTGGGCGGCGAGTCCGGCGCTGTTCGCGGGAATGTTGAAGTAGACCAGAGCTCCGACCACGACCGCCACCAGGAGCACGACGACCGAGGCGACAGCGATAATCGTCCGCTTGATCCATTTGCGCTTCTTCGGTGGCTTGGTCGGCTCCAGCTCGGGCCCAGCAGTTTGAGTCGTCATGGTCGGCTTCCCGCTAGTTAATCAAGTCAACGCCGACGCGAGGTTAGCAATGATGCCCCCTGCATGCTGGGGTATCGGAAACCCAGCGGCTGCCCAGTCAACGTTCCCGCTCAGCGGAACGCCGCTGCGAATCGGAGGTAGGGCACTTGGCCCGTCGGACTGGCCAACAGGGCCCTGGCAACGACGGGTGGGATCGGCGCCCAGGCGGCGGGCATCGCCGCCGCCAGCCTGGGGTTCACTGTGTAGATCAGCGCGAAATTCACCAGCCAGATAGACGGCGCCATGGACATTCCCACCCGCACCGCAGAGCGTGGCAGGTCCCCGCGAACCGCTCCCTTGTTGTTGGCCACCAATTGTGCCGCTCCGGAGATCTGTTGAGATCTGTTTCCGAAGGCCACCTCCGCCGGATCTCCGGATCGGTACAGCCTGGCCAGCGCCCTGGTTGCACCGTTGGCGCGGCACCAGGTCCCGATGTAGCCGTTGGGCACCAACAGTGCGTTGATCTTCCGGGTGGGAGCCTGGGCATTCGCCGGACTCTCCAGTAGGCCGTCACCGGTCACGAAGAGGCCATAGCTGGCCAACACCGATGGGATCCACCTTCCGTTGATCTTGGCGTACAGTGGGCGTCCCGCCGTGTTCGTCAGAATTGCGAGGCTTTGCCTGATCAGTTTCGCGGCCCCGGGATCGCCGCCGATTCCTTGCCCCGTGACAAGGAGTCGGTACTGAGCTGTGGTGAGGGTGTCGCGCTTGCTCAGCCCGAATCTCCGGGCGATGTCGTCGGCTGTACGTTGCCCAAGGGGTCTATTCACCTGGCCTTGAGCGCCTACCTGAGTCGGGGCCAGATAGAGGTACCGCGGCGTGCCGGAGAACGGTTGCGAGAATCCGGTGTTGTCTGGTGGCGATGCCGCCTGGACGCTTCTTGGGCCGGTCACCAGCAGCCCGGCGGCGGTCGCCACCGAGATGGCCACAACAGTCAGGAGGTCGAAGAAGCGCTGGCACCTGGACGTTCTGGGGCTGGTCTCGGTACCGCCGAAAGTCGGCATGCGGCCCTCCGCTCGCTGGGGCATCTCCCGCCGGGCGGACATGGGTGATTGGCCATCACCCTAGGTCCTGGTTCGGCCTCACGTCGGTTCAATTGGCTGAGGGTCGCGCGCGTGCGCCGCAGCGGCGGTCACTCTGACCGGCCACGCGGCGTTTTTGGCCGCTAAGGTGTGCTCCCCGGCAAGCGACTGTCGCTCGCCCGGGCGGCTTCCGGGGACTCGACCCGGCAGCGACCGGGCTTGGTCTGGGACCGTGAAGGAGAAGCGAGATGACTTTCATCCAACTGATCGAATTCCGCACCAGCCGGATCGAGGAATTGAATGCGGCGATGGACCGATGGCTGGCCACGACCGAGGGGAAACGAACCTCGACGCTCAGCGTTCAAGCTCAGGATCGGGATGCGCCGGACACGTACGTCCACATCGTGGAGTTTCCCTCCTACGAGGCGGCGATGGCGAATTCGAATCTGCCCGAGACAGGTGAATTCGCGGCCACGCTGGCGGAGGTATGTGACGGTCCACCGAGCTTCCGCAATCTTGACGTGGTGCGCAGCACAGCGGACTAGCTGTTCCTCTCACGGAGGTTGGTAACGGCGCGGCGGCGCTGGTGGGTACCGTTGCGCGCTACCCTCCGAGCCGGCCGCGCACGCCGGACCATTCACTCCGGAGGATCGAGAACACCACTGAGTCGCGGTAGGTGCCGTCGCGCCGCAACATGTGTCGGCGCAGAACGCCCTCCTGCGTCGCGCCGATCTTGCGCAGGGCAGCTTGCGATCGCAGGTTGGCGTTGTCCGTCTTGAACTGCACGCGTTCAGCGCCGAGGGTGTCAAAGGCGTAGCCGAGGAGAAGCCGTTTCGT
>JAUPKM010000077.1 GCA_030837445.1 Actinomycetota bacterium | reverse complement strand
TGTTCACGATGGTCGAGTCCAGGCCCACCATGAGTTGGCAGGCCATGATCACGGCGAGGGCGATGGCCGGGTGTCCTTCCGGCCTGTTCGCCGCACCGGCCTCGCCGTCACGGGAGTGAAGGGTTTGTTCCGTCAAGCGCGTTCCTTCCCGACGTTCGTTCGCGGGTATGCCGCCGGAGCGACGCGGACGACCGACCGCCGCCCCGAAGATAACCGGGCACCCTGCCCGGAACGGCCTGGGGGTAACATACGGGCAGGGTGCCCGGTTTGTCGACGGAGGCTGATGTGACGAGACGGAGGCGGATGTGATGAGTGGACGATCCGCTGGCGGACGTCCGTCCCAGCGTGCGGATGCACGGCGCAACGCCACGCGCATCACCGAGGCTGCCCGGACCACCTTCGCCTCACAGGGGCCGGAAGCTTCGCTGATTGAGATCGCCCGAACCGCGGGGGTCGGATCGGCCACTCTCTATCGGCACTTCCCCACTCGTGAAGCGTTACTGGCTGCCGTCTACCAACAACAGATCGAGGAGTTGGCGGCCGGTGCCCGCACCGAGCTGACGGAGTCGGCGTCCCCCTGGGAGGCCCTGGTCACCTGGTTGCACGCGGTCGCCTTCCACCTTGCGACGCACCGAGGGCTCAAGGGCCTGCTGATCTCCCGCTACGAGGACCAGGCCGAGCTGTTCACGCAGTGCCGCCGTACCTTGTGCGAGGCCGCGACCGAGCTCCTCACCGCGGCGCAGGACTGCGGCGCGGTCCGCCGGGACGTCGACGCCTACCGGATGCTGAAGATGGTGAGTGCCGTCGTCCTGGCCAACGAGCAGTCGGGCGACGACGACGAGATCGATCTGTTGCTGGGCTTGGTCATCGACGGCCTCCGTCGTCATGACGACCCGCGGTCTGAGGCCGCGACGCCTTAGAGCTCCACAAGGACCTGCCGAGATCACCAATTCGCTCCAGCGTGCGGGGTGACCTGATGAAGACGAACTGCAGGTCAGCCTCCTTCGAGCGGCGGGGCAACTTCACCGGGCGAAATGTGATCTGCCGCGAGCCGCCGCCGCGCCGCTCACCCTCGGCCTCCCCGGCGTCGAGGAGGTCCATGGCGACCATGACATCGAGCAGAGGTGCCCGGTCGGGTCCCCGCTGTCAGCCGAGATCGCGCATGATCCAGCCGTATGGGTACTCCTGGTGCGCCAACGCCCGGAGCATCGCCTGATGCGAGCGTTCCAGCAGGCCGTGGACGTTGTCGTCCGCGGTGACGTGGGCGGCCTCAAGCGGTCCGGCCAACGGTGGGGGTTTCGCGCTCGCGTTCAAGCGCCGAGTGGTCGTGCTGAAGTCTCCGAAGCAGCGCAGCCAGCCGCAGAGTGGTGTACCCGGCGATCTGAGCGCCGTCCGTTGTTGGGACGAGTGGGAGAACCAGTTCTGGGTTTTGGCTTCCGGGTACCCCTTGGGGAGGCGCCGGTAGGGTAGGTCGATGCCTTCCGGTACGTCTAGGAATATCCCCTCGCTCGCACCTGGCGGCCAGAGCAATGATGGCGCCGAGGCAGCAGCCGTGGCCCGGCAGTGCGTCCTGATGCTGACGGCGCGGTCGCTGGCGTCAGCGACGGTGCCGCTGGGCCGCCGCGTCACCCCGTCGGGTGCCTTGGCCCCGGCAGAGGTTCCTGACGCGGCACGGCTGCTGGGGGTCCGGGTGAAGCCTCCTGTGCGCCGGGCGGCGGATGTCCCGCAGGTACACCGAGCCTGGTTGATGGCCATCGGCGTGGGGATGCTGCAGGTGGCTTCCGGCCGAGCCCTCCCCGTCGGCGAGGCCGCAGCGGTGGACGCGGACGAGCAGGTGCTTGCCGGTTGGCAGGCCGGCGTACAGCTGATCTGCGCGGACGCATCGGGGCGTCGTCACCCGCAGACCCTGCAATGGCTCGCCCTGTTGACGCTGGAGATCCTGGACCGGTCCGACTGGCCTCCAGTGCGTCGAGGCTCACCCGACAGTGGCTACGCGCTGCTCGGCGAGGTCCGGCGCGCGCTGTACGAGGACGACAGCCTGCTCCGGTTGGTCGACGAGCAGAAGCTCCATGCCTGGCTGGACCCGCCGTACCGGCACGACGACCACTGCCGGATGCTCGGTCTGCTGGTCGAGGTCGGCGCGGTCCGGGAAACGGCTTCGGGGCCGGGGGTGACATCAGCCGGCCGCTGGTTGGTCGGCCAGCTGCGCCAACAGGCGCCGATGCGGATACTGCCGCACTGGCCAGCGTCGACAGTCCTTGCGAGCCTTACTCCGGTCGGCTCGGACGACGACTTTCTGTCGCTGACCGACGATTGGTGCTGGGCGCGCGAACCGGTCGAGGCCGCTCGGCAACTGCTCGCTGCGGCAGCGGACACCCACCCTGCGACCCGCGCGATCGCCGTCCGCCTGGTCACCTCGTTCGGTGAACGGGCGCTGCCAGCGTGGCAGGAGGTCCTGACCGGCGAGACCCTGGGTCCGCACGCCCGGCAACGGCTGTCGTGGTGGGAACAGGGCGCCGAGCCTCAGGAAGAGGAACGTTGGTGGCTCGCGGTGGAGGCGGCGGCCGCGGTCCTGCCGGTCGCAGGGCCGGACGAGGCGCTCTCCGTGCTGTCGGACGCCACCCGCCGCACCTGCGATGAGCGCCCGGACGCGCGGCGCCTTGTCGACGCCGTCCCGGACAGCGATCACCCGCACGCCGAGCAGGTCGCCACGGCGCTGTCCGGGTTCCTGGGCTCGGGGGCGCCCCTGTCGATCGAGCAGCAGCTCCAGGTGACGGTCCGGCTGAGCCGGTGGCGGCCCGCGACCTGGCGGCGGGTGCTGATCCCGGCCACCGCCAGCCTCGGCACGATGGCCTGGACGATCGCTGTGTTGTTCGGGTGGGGTGTCTTCGATCACCTGCACGTCTTCACGATCGGGGCACGCCGGTACACCGACCCCTTCCGTCCGTTGGAAGGCGCCGACGACGAGGACGACGCCCGGCTCAGTCGCCTGTTCGCCACCGGTGTCCGCCGGTTCCGGTACACCTACGACCTGGGCGCCTGCTGGGAACACGAGATCACCCTGGAACGCGTCATCCCGAGCGAGCCGGGTCAGCCGACGCTGCGCTGCGTCGCCTATGCCGGGGACTCACCGCTGGAGCACCCGGTCCTGGAGGACGACGACGGCAACCCCGTCGACGACTTGGTCGTCACCCGGCCCTTCCACCTCGACAGGGCCAACGCCACGCTGGCATCAGGGCACTACACCGTCGACGACGAGGACGAGGTATGACCGAAGGACGCGACGCCGTGGAGACTGCCCCCATGGATGAGACGTTTGGCGAGGTAACCACTTCGCTCTGGCTGGTGCGCGTGGCGGAGTTCACCCGATGGGTGGCGGAGGGGCCTGTCAACGGGCGCAAGCTGACCCAGACCGGCAGGCTGACCATGGCCGACGCCAGGCATCTTGTCGAGCGGCTGGCCACCGGTGACGTGATCGACCCGGTGATCGGAGACCGCACCTTTCGGACCAAGAGCAGCGAGGAACTGACCGAACTGCACATCACCCTGGAATGGGCGAAGGCCGCCGGGCTGGTCCGCCGCCGGAGCAACACCCTCGTCGCGGTCAAGAAGCACGCCGCACTCCTGGACCGGCCCCTCGACCTGTTCATCCGGATGGTCACCGTCCTCGGCGACCTCGGCCCGGCGGTCTGTCCCTCGGGCTGGGGCCAGTCGATCCTTCACGACGACTACCCCGTCGGCGTCCGGCTCCTCCTCACCACCATGGATCTGCACCCGGACGGCGTCGAGGTCCAGGCCATCATCGATCAGGTGTGGGCCGCGTTGTCCCCGCTGTACCGGACCGAAGACCTCACCACTGTGCAACTGGACAGCTGGCGTCTGTGCCTGGCCCGCGACGTCTGGCGCACCGTCACACTGCTCGCACAGATCGGGCTTCTCGATGTGGATCCGACGCTGGACCACGAACAGCGACGTGCCGCCACCGTCCCGGTCACCGAACTCGGCCGACACGTGCTCCACCGCCTCCGCGGCTGACCCGCAGCCGGCGAACCGGTCCTCCAACTCGGCATCGAACTGGTGGACAGCCACGGCCCCCCTCGTCCGGCGACAGGTGCTCATCCCCGCGGCGTCAACGCTGGCGAACCTGCACGTCGTCATCCAGGCCGCGATGGGCTGGCACAACACCCACATGCACCAGTTCCGGCTCGCCGCGCTCACCTGGACCACATGCGTGAGTTGACACCGGATCCACACCGCGTTCGCCCGCGTCGCCGGCAGAGAAGGTTGTCGGTGGGCTGGCCTACGGTGCCATCCATGATCGACGCGTACCAGTACAGCTATCGTCCGGCGTCGTCGTTGACCGCTGACCGGCTCGACCTGCAGACCACGGCGCTGCCCGCCGGAGTGGTCGACGAGCGCACCGGCCCCTTCTTCGCCGGGTTCGCCCGGCATCCCGCGGTGCTGGCGGCCGGGGTGCTGGCGGTCAGTGCGGTGGCCCGGGCCCGCTACTTCCAGCCCGCCCCTTCCGCGGTGCGGGATCCAGTGATCAGCAGTGACGGCCACGTCGTCCGGCTGGAGTCGTTCTCGGACTGCTGCGGGGTGCACGCCCGGCTCGACCTGCTGCCGGAGTCCCTCGACGGGTCGGTGGCCGGTCGGGGCACCACAAACGTCGACGTGAACGAGCCACTGCGGCGGGCCTTGGCCCGGGTCGGCGACGACGGGTTGCTGCATCTGGCGGTGGGCAGCGACGAGCTGGCAGTCACCACCGGCGAAGGAGCAGTGATCGAACGGCGGGTACCGCTGCCGCCGCGGTGGTTGCGCGGGTTCGCCGAGGTACAGGTCATCACCTCCGGGTTCGAGCCCAAGGTCGATCTCGGCCGTGGTGCGACGGCCGCCTTCCTCGGGGCGCTGCCGAGCACCTCCCGCGCCAGCGGAGCGACCTGGTGGATGCCCTCGGCGGGCGGACTACGCCCCACGTCCCGCCCCGGGCCGGGAGCGATCTGCCTGGCCGGTCCGCAGCGGCTGGACACCCTGCGGACGGTGCTGCGTCACGCCACCGGGCTGCGGGTCCACGGCCCGGCGGTCAATGCCGGATCGCCTCCGGTGGCCAGCAGCTGGCAGGTCGACCTGCAGGGGGCGCGGTTGACCGTGACGGTCTCCCCTGAGGTGCGGCGCGGCTTCTCGGGAGAGGGCTCGGTGCTCGGCGCCCTCGCGGAGCCTGGGGCGGAGGACGCCGCCGAGACGGTGCTCGCCCTGCTCGAGGACTCCCCCGACGTCGAGGCGGCCGACCTGGCCGAACGCTGCGAGTTGCGCGCAGACCAGATCAGGGCCGCCCTGGTGTGGCTGGGCGCGTCCGGGCAGGTCGGGTACGACGTCGCGCAGGCCCGGTACTTTCCCCGGCAACTGCCGTACCGGGCCGACACCGCCGAGCGGGCGAACCCCCGGCTGCGCAACGCCCGCGCCCTGGTCGCCGCCGGCCAGGTCCGCTTCAGCGACGCCACCGATGGCGACGGCGACGGTGACGATCAGCTCGCGACCGTGACGGTCGGAGACTGGGTGCACCGGGTGCGCTGGCACCAGGGCCAGCTCTCTTGCACGTGCCCCTGGTACGCCGCCTACGGGACCAGCCGCGGTCCGTGCAAGCACGCCCTGGCCGTGCGGTTGATCACCGATCGTGGCGCCCGCGAACGGCAGGGACAGGCATGAGTGACTGGGGAACCATCGAGCACCTGATCGATGGAGGGCGGTTGTCCCGGCTCGTCCGGGTGCTGGCGGTGCTCGACGAGCCAGCTCGCCGCGGGCTGGCCCCGGCGTTTCGCGAGTTCGAGCGGCGGGCGCGGGACGAGTGGCGGGTGCGGGGCGAGTGGGAGCACCTCTCGCGGTGGGGTCCGGGTCTGGTGCTGGTGGCGTGCGGGGTGCTCACTCCGTCGGCGGCAGCTCCCGTCGTGGCGCGCACCTGGCTCGGAGTCCCCGACGCGACGTCCCTCGGCGGCATGGTCCTCCAGGTGCTGACCGACCGCCAGGTCGGCTGGATCCCCGACCTGGCCTCACGCCTGGCCGCGAGGCTGCGGATCGCGGAGGGGCCGGGGGGCCAGTTCCGGCTGATCCAGGTCTTGGTGGACGGCACCGGCATGCCGCCTCCGCCGGATCCCGGATACGCGGTGCAATGGTTCACCGCTGCGGTCGAGAGTGGCGACCCCGAGCGATTGCGGCATGAGGTCGGGCGCGGACCGGAGTGGGTCGAGGTCATGATGCTCGCACTGGACACCCCGGGATCAGGGTCCCTTCTCACCTGGGGTGAGACCGCTGGGACGGTCGCGTCGGGCACCGCGCCACTGGTCGGGCGCGACAGGCTCCTGGACATCTGTCTGTCCCGGTTGCAGCGCGGCGGGCGGCGCGGGGACCTCGACGGCTTGCGAGCCTTGCACGACGCGTTGGCCCCGTCCGCGAAGGAGTGCGCCGCCCACGCCGCCGACTACCTCGCCCTGCTGCCGGGTTCGCACAGCACCGTCGCCGGGCTGGCCCTGCGGCAGCTGCGGCGGGCCGAAGAGGCCGGGCCGCTGAGTCTGGGGCAGATGCGGGCCGCCGGTGAAGCGGTGCTGGTGCGCCCGGAGAAGGGCCTGGTACGTGCGCAGTTGAGTTGGCTCGACGAGGTGGCCGGTCGGCCCGGATCTGCAGGGGTGGCCGTCCAGACGGCCGCGTTGGCCTTCGGCCACACCCAGGCATCGGACCTGCAGCAGCGGGCCCTGACCGTGGTGCTGCGTCACCGAGGCAAGCTGTCCGGCATCGAACGCGACCGGGTGGTCGAGGCTGCCAGGGACCTCCCGTCGGACCTGCGCGCGCAGGCTCTGGCCGGTCTGGACGTCGCGGAGCCCGCGATCGAGGTCGCCCCGAGCCAGCCCGTCGGCGCGGCGATCCCTCGGCACGCCCCGGTGCCGATCCTGGCGATTGAGTCCCCGGCCGAACTGGCCGAGAAACTCGCCGCTCTCCTGGGGGCGCGCTATGAGGACCCTTTCGACCCGGGCACAGTGGAAAGGATCCTGTGCGCCCTGGTCGAGTTCGCCTGGTCCGACCGGGCGGCCTTGGGCGAGGCGCTGCACCCGATCATCTCCCGTGATGCGTGGATCGACGCGGTCCCTCGATCCGAGGCACGCCTGTCGAAGTCCGGCACGGGTCGGGCGTACGACGAACTGCTCGCCGCCGTCGGCGCCTCCGTCGCACCGCCAGACCCCTCGCGCCGGGGCAAGCGGTGGCCGCGCGCCCGGTCGAACGGTGCTCGCGAGGGACTGACGAGAGTGTTCGCCGCCCGGCTGTCCGAGATCGCCACCGGCCTGACCGAGGCTCCGATCCCCTGCCTGCTGGCCACCCCGACCAGCGTCGACGGTTCGCTCGACCCGGCCGCCCTCTGCGCCCGGCTCGACCGGCTCGCCGCCGCCGGGGCCCAGCCCTGGCCCCGGGACCTCGCCCAGTCCCTGCTCAGGCTGCCCCCCGGGCCACATCCTGCTCTCGCCCAACGGATTGCCGGCCTCTCACTACCCCAGGCTCGCGCGCTGGCCGAGGACCTGTCGGGACCCGGCGTCCTGGCCACGATCACTCCGGCGGTACGGGTGGAGTTGACGACCTCGTCCGAGTGCTGGCCACGGGTCACCTGGGTAGTGGACGACGGCGCCGACCCGCGATCGGTCAGCAGCTGGCCCGCGGAGTGGCAGGACGTCCTCCGGCTCGACCAGCCGCTGCGAGGCTGGCACGACGAGGAACCGTCCTGGCGCACGCTCTGGCCCTCGATGCTGCCCGGCCAACCCGACCTGGTGGGGGCCTACCTGCTGCCGGAACTGAGCGACCTGCAGGAGAACGGCCGCCAGTACGCCGCCCCTCTGCCGTTGCTGGCTGACAGTCCCGGACCGTTCGGCCCGGCGACCCTTCTCGCCATCAGTTGCGCGCTGTCCGCGGCCACAGCCGAAGCCCGGGCAGCCGCCTTGGACGCGCTGATCACTCTGCTCAGTGGTTCCCGGATCGACCCCGCCTGGTTCGGCACCACCCTGGGCGAACTCGCCCGGCTCAACGCGGTGATGCTGTCCCGGATCGTTCCCCGCCTGCGCGACGTCGGCCCGGCCGTGGGCTGGCCCCAGGTGTGGCAGGTGACGGCCGCGGCCCTGACGGTGATCCTGCCGCTCGCCGGTGACCTCACCGTCCAGCGGCTCGGCGACCTCCTCGCCCTCGCTGTCGAGGCAGCCGACCGTATCCCGCACGGAGAACTCCGACCTCATCCCAGCGACATCTCTGGCCTGGCGCCGATCGCGGCCCGGCCGGGGAAGAGCCGCCTGGTCACCGAGGCCCGACGCCTCCAACACCTGCACTCGCGGTAACCCACCGGTCCTTCCGGTCAGGGCCGGGGGCGTAGCCCGTCGACGAGGATCTCCAGGTAGCGGTCGACGTCGTCCAGGTTCCCTCCGGAGCGCACCGCGTGCCGGATGCCGCAAGTCAGGCGGCGGACGTCGTCCGGGGTGACGTCGGGACGGACGACTCCGGCCGCTCGCGCGCGGTCGAGCACCCGGCGGGCGGCCTCGCCCAGCTCCTGACCCAGGTCCCTGGTAGAGCGGCAGGTGGCGCCGGGCGTGGAGAGGACGGCGGCGAGGCTGGCGTCGGTGAGCTGGGCGTGCAGAGCGGCGCGGAGGAGGTCGGTCATCCCGGCGGCCGGGTCCGGGTCGTCCGCCGCCGCGCGCGCCATGGCCACCAGCGCCGCGTAGCCGGGCTCGGCCAGGGCCTCGAGGAGCGCCTGGTTGCTGGGGAAGTGCCGGTACACCGTGCCGACCCCGACCCCGGCGGCCTTGGCGAGGGCGTTCATCGGCAGATCCGTGTCGCCCGAGTCGAGCAACCGGCGCGCCTCGGCGAGCATCCGGGCGCGCACGCGGGCGGAGTCCGCGCGCAGGCCCGCAGGGCGGGCGGGGCTCTCCATGTTGAAGAGGATAGTTCATCCGCTGCGTGCTACGGTCACCTCACTGAGCGGATAGTCCATCCGCTAATGGTGCCGAGGAGGCAGACATGGCCGTGACCTGGACCGTCGACGACATCCCCGACCAGACCGGGCGCACCGCCGTGGTCACCGGTGCGAGCAGCGGGCTCGGCCTGATCACCGCGGCGCAGCTCGCCCGGCACGGGGCGACCGTGCTGATGGCGGTGCGGGACGTCGCCAAGGGCGAGCGGGCGCGCACGGAGTTGGTCGGCGACCTGGAGGTGCACCAGCTGGACCTCGCCGACCTGGGCTCGGTGCGCGCGTTCGCCGACACCCTGCACCGGCAGGGGCGGCGCATCGACGTCCTGGTCAACAATGCCGGAACGGGCACTGCCCCGCAGCGGCAGCTGTCGGCGCAGGGCCATGAGTTGATCTTCGCCACCAACCATCTGGGGCACTTCGCCCTGACCGGGCTGCTGCTCGACCTGTTCCGCCCCGGCCAGGACCCGCGCGTCGTCAACGTGGGCTCGAACCTCTACCGCCAGATGCGCGACACCTTGGACGTCGACGATCTCGCCGACCCGGCGTCCTACTCCCCCGGCACGGCCTACGTGCGCTCCAAGGTGGCGACTGTCCTGTTCGGCGCCGAACTCGACCGCCGGCTGCGGGCGGCGGGCCGCCCGGTCCGCAGTTTCCTGGCCCACCCGGGCATGGCCAACACCCCGATGCACGACGCGGCGCACACCTTCGCCCAGCGCGCGATGGTGGCGATCACTAAGCCGCTGCTGAGCCGCTCGGCGGAGCACGGTGCGCTGCCGCTGCTCTTCGCAGCCACCAGCCCGGACGCCGCGACGGGCGTCTTTCTCGGGCCGACCCGCAACAAGCGCGACCTGCGGGTGCACTTCGCGCCTCTCGTGGCCCCCGGTGACGACCTCGGCGCGGCGCGACGGCTGTGGTCGCTGTCGGAGAAGCTGAGCGGCGTTCCGTACCTGTCGTCCGTTCCGTACCCGCCGTCGGCCGGTCTCGACGCGGACCCCGCAGGCTTCGGGAAGTCAGCGCCAGACGGCGATGCTGCGACGGACGGGCGTGCTGTCCCCATCGGTGGCGAACAGCTCCGGTGACCTCGTCCGGATGCGTTCGATGTCCTCGAAGATCGTCTGTAGGTGTGTCCG
>JAUPKM010000520.1 GCA_030837445.1 Actinomycetota bacterium | reverse complement strand
CCGAGTCGGTAAACGGGTGCACAGCGAGACTGCGATCGACCGGCACGGCGCGTCCGTCGTCAGCCTGGCGCTGGATCATGCCGCCGGCCTGTTGGGCGGTTTGGCCGGCCGGACGGCGACGCTGGTCGGCGCCGGTGCGATGGCGGGTCTGGCGGTGGCACACCTGCACGCGGCCGGGATAGCGGAGCTGATCGTGGTGAACCGGACGCGGGCGAACGCTGAGCGATTCCTCTCCGACCCGACCGCTCCTGAAGGCGTGCCCGAGGTGCGGATCGCGGGTCTGGCGGAGTTGCCGACGGCGATCGCGGCCTCCGATCTGGTGGTCGCCTGCACCGGTGCGACCGGCACCGTGATCGGGCTCACCGAGTTGACCGGGCCGCGCGGTGATCGATCCGCGAAGGTGATCGTCGATCTGGCGCTTCCGCACGATGTGGATCCGGCCGTCGGCTCGCTGCCGAATGTCACGTTGCTGAACCTTGCGGCGCTGGGCCGGTTGCCTGGCCACCATAGCCAGGCGGAGAACGACGCGGCGGTGATGGTCGACGCCGAGACCAGCGCCTTCCTGGCGATGCAGGCCGCGCTGTCGGTGGAACCGATTGTGGTGTCGCTGCGCGCCCGCGCGGATGGAATTCTGGAGGAACAGGTCCGTCGGCTGCGGCTGAAACTGCCGCAGCTGGACGACGCTGCCGCGGCCGAGGTGGAGAAGGCGATGCGCCGCGCCATGTCTGCCCTGCTGCACACCCCGACTGTTCGGATGAAGCAGTTCGCCGCCGATCCGGGAGGGGAGCAGTTCGCCGCCGCTGTGCAGGCTCTGTTCGACCTGGATCCCGCCGCAGTTCAGGCGCTGTCGACGCCGCCGGAAGGCACCGATGACTGAGAAGCTCACCTTCCCGGCGCCGAGCAACGGCACCGGGCCGATAAGAGTGGCGACCCGACGCAGCCCGCTGGCGCTCGCCCAGGCGCGGCTGGTGGCCGACCAGGTGACTGGGGTGACCGGCATCCCAACCGAGTTGGTGGAGATAGTCAGCGAGGGCGATGTCAACGCCGGACCGCTGGCGACGATCGGTGGCACTGGGGTCTTTGTCACAGCAGTCCGGGACGCGCTGCGGATGGGTCTGGCCGACATCGCGGTGCACTCTTTGAAGGACCTCCCGACCGCCCCCGCACCTGATTTCGTGATGGCTGCGGTGCCCGCCCGAGCTGACGTCCGCGATGCGTTGTGCAGCGCCGCCGGCACCCTCGCCGAACTCCCGCCGGCCGCGACCGTGGGCACCGGGTCGCCCCGTCGGCGGGCGCAACTGCTGGCCGCCCGACCCGACCTTGCCGTGGTACCGATCCGAGGCAACGTCGGAACGAGGTTGGCGATGGTCGGCCGAAGCTTGGACGCGGTCGTGTTGGCCGCGGCCGGTCTGGCGCGGCTGGGCCTCAGCCACGAGGCCACCGAGCTGCTGCCCGTTGACACTGTCCTTCCCGCGCCCGGTCAGGGCGCGCTCGCGATTGAGGTGCACGCGGCCGTGGAACCGGACCGGTTGACCAGCCTGCAGCAACTGGATGATCCGGCCAGCCGGGCCGCCACGGAAGCGGAACGCGCCCTGCTGGCCACACTTGAGGCAGGATGTTCCGCGCCCGTCGGGGCATACGCTGCGTACCTCATGCCGGGTTCCTCCCGGCCCCAAATCCACCTGCGTGCCGGCGTCTACGCCGATACGCGGGCTGTTCATATGTCGGTTACCGGATCCGCCTCGGCGGCGAACGAATTGGGCAGCGAACTCGCTGACCGACTCCTCGCCGCCGGTGCGGCCGGCCTTTTGTCGGAGTCAAAACTGTGACGTCTCACCTGAATACCACCCCTGGCACCGTGACCCTGGTGGCTGTTGGCCCTGGGGACCCGGAACTACTCACGCTGCGCGCCGTGGCAGCGCTGGCGGAAGCGGAGGTGGTGATCTGCGACGCCGATGCTGTCGCGATCGCCGAGCGGTTCGCCCCGGACGCCGTGATCGAGACCGCGATCGACGGCAACGGCCTGCCGTTGACGCGCAATGCCCGAGCCAAGAAGGTGGTGTCCGCTGCCCGCAAGGGAGCCAAGGTGGTCCGGCTGATGGCCGGCGATCCGGTGCTCGACGGCGGTCTCACCGACGAGGGCGAGGTACTGCACCGCAACGAGGTTCGGTTCGAGGTGGTGCCCGGCGCATCTACGCTGTCCGGGGTGGCGGCCTACGCGGGGTTCGGCCTGACCAGCAAGAAGATCACCCGGGTCGTCGCCATCACCGAGGCCGACGCGGCGCTGGCGCCGGCGCCGGACGGCAAGGTCTCGCTGGTGTTCCTGGCAGGAGCCGACGAGGCGCCGCAATTGGCGGTGGGCCTGATCGCCGAGGGCTATGACCCAGCCACCCCGATCGGTATCGCTCGGGCGGGATCGACCGTTGACCAGCGAACTCTCGTGTCGACGCTGGGTGAGGTCACCAAGGCCGCGAAGGCGGCCAAACTGGCCGGCCCGGGTGTGGTGGTCGTCGGCGAGGCCGTGACCGCGCGGGAATCGTTGAACTGGTTCGAGACGAAGCCGCTGTTCGGCTGGCGGGTGCTCATCCCGCGGACCCGGGAGCAGGCGGGTGCCGTCACCGCGCAATTGACTCCGTTCGGGGCAGTCGGGGTGGAGGTGCCGACCATCTCAGTGGAGCCGCCGCGCACCCCGCAGCAGATGGAGAAGGCCATCCAAGGGGTTGTCACCGGCAAGTACCAGTGGATCGTCTTCACCTCCACGAACGCGGTGCGGGCAGTGCGGGAGCGGCTGG
>JAUPKM010000519.1 GCA_030837445.1 Actinomycetota bacterium | reverse complement strand
GGGTTGATCGGAGACGCCAACGACAGGTAGCTCGGGACCCACGCCATTCGCAGCCATCAGATACTGGGGCAGAAATTTCAGCACCAGCGCGATGTTCACGTGCACGGTGCCCTCAAGCTTTGGCAGCGCTCGGATGTGCTGGGCTGCCTGTTCGAAGTAGGTGTCCTGCTCGAAGCCCTTGGCCGCGATCACGTCCCACAGCAGGTCGATCACGCGTTCGCCTTCACCGGTAACCTTCATCTTGGTGAGCGGATTGAACAGCAGGAAGCGACGGTCGTCGCTGTCTGCCGCTCGCAGGTAATCAGCTGACCGGGCCGCGAACATCTTCATCGCGACGAGCCGCGCGTAGGCATCGGCCAGCATCCGTCGGACGTGTGGGAATTCGGTCACCTTAGTGCCGTAGAGAACCCGATTGTTCGCGTGTGTGATGGCCTCGTAGAAGGAGTGTTCGCAGATGCCGATGCTTGCCCAGCCCAAATTGACCTTACCCACGTTCACCGTAGCCAGAGCGGCATCCCAGGCCGGTTTCCCCGTGTGCAGGATGTCGGTCTTCGCCACCGGGTAATCGTGCAGCGAGAACGCCGCGACGTACATCTGCGACGCGACGACGTTCTTCTCCAATTGGTAGCCCGCGTGGCTTGGGTCGACCAGGAAGAAGGCGTATTCACCCGGCAGCTCCGGGTCATCGTCGGCGAACCTGCCGAACACCGAAATCCGACCGGCCACATTCCCGTTGCCGATGTAGTACTTGGGCCCATTGGCCCGCCAGCCCTCACCGTCGCGGGTGAGAACCATGTCGGTGGAGTAGATATCCGCACCATGGGTCTGCTCAGACAGGCCGAACCCGAACACGGCACCATCTGCCAGCAGCCCGGCCACCAGCTTCTTGGCCTCGGCGTTGTCCGAGGTCCAGACCGGGCCGAGGCCGAGCACGCTGACCTGCCAGGTGTACCAGTGCGCAAGCGAGTAGAAGCCCAAGATCTCGTTGAGTTCATTGATCCGCGCGGTGTCCCAGCGGGCATCCGGCCGGTCAATCATCGCCCCCGGCACGGCCGGTAACCCAAACCGGGCAAAAGTCCCCCGGTTGGCCTGGTCCACCAGGAAGTCGTTGTACCAGGCGTAACTGTGGAACTCGGCCTTCATCGCAGCGTTGCCCTTGGACTCGAAGAAGTCCACCAAGGCGACCAAGTCGTCGCGGGTCTCAGGGTCTAGATGCGTGGGATCGTACTCGCGTGGATTGAACAGCAACTTGGCCATATCGGAGCCTCCTAGGTTGCCCCGAGGCTACCGTCCGGCAACCTGCCGCCGTGCGGCGAGGCTCCCGCCCGTGCTGCCCTCAGGCGGCACCCGAAGCGGCGGGATCGTCCTTGGCGTCCGCGGCCGGGGCGGCGGCACGCTTCTTGGCGGCCGGCTTCTTCTTCGTCTCCTGCTCCGCGGCGTTCGCCTCTTCGGTGATCTCGGTGACCGAGTCCGACACCTTCGCCGCAGCGACGGCCGCTCCGGTGGACGTCGCCTCCGCAGCCTTCTCGGAAGCCGAGGACACCTTGGCCGCAGCCTTGTCGGTCGCCTTGGCCACCGAACTGGAGGCATCCGCCGTCGACTGCGCGGCAGCATCTACTACCGACACTGCCCGGTTGGCGACCTGCTGGGCGACGCTGCCTGCAGAGGCCGCAGCATCGGCGGTCTTGTCGGCCACGCGGCTGACCGAGTCAGCGGTCTTGTCGGCCGCCGTGCTGACAGTGCTGGCGGCAGTGCTGGCCGCGGTTCCGACGCCGGAGGCGAACTGATTCGCGCTCTCAGCGACATCCTGGGCCACCTGGCGGCGACGGTAGGCGACGACGCCGACAGCAGATGCGGCGATGGCAGTTAGTGCAAGGAGGGTTTTCTTCATGCCCCCTATATACCCGCAACTACCCGTTGAGGCCAACAGCGGCCCCGATCCGCAGGCGATTCCCCGCTCCCGCTCAGTCTCGGGCAGATGCCGGGATGAGCAGTCCTGTCGGGTCCACGCCTGGGCACAGCAGGTCGTGATCCATCAAGTCACCGTTCGGAAGTCGATCGATCCATTGCACCATCGACGGCCGTCGACCGCCGAGCCCGTTACCGGTACAGGCGCGCTCGGCCGATTGGCGGTCGGCCTCTCCGATGGCGAACCAGACCGGCATGCCGGGGTCTACCCCGTCGGTGATCTCCCACCACAGTCGCGGCGCGGAGTAGACCCCGACTGGGTGACCGGCGCCGGTCAACTCGGTCGCCGCCGCCTGAATAAGTGCGCGGTGACGTTCGTTGGATCCGCGCCAGACGTTGTCCGTCTCGACATCCAGCCAGACCGGTGTCGCTTTGGGCAGGTAGACGGCCTGCATCCGCTCGATCGCGTCCGCTGCGATCTTCCTGCCCATCTCTGCAGCATCACCGACGCCGAGGTCTTCAAGGTTGATATAGACGGCGTAGCCACTCTGCTGCCTCGCCCACCAGGCGAGTTCCTCGACGCAGTCGTGGTCCTTGAAGGGGCGACCACCGTGGATGCCGATGATCGCGAACCCGCCTGGCGTATCCGGCAGCGGCGTCCCACATTGCGGGAAAGAGACGTCGTACCCGATATTCGTCCGGGGCCCCTGATAGTTGACCGCCGGTGGCTGCGTCACCTCGAGGTTCTTGACACCGGCACCGCCGCCCACCAGCCGAGGCAACGCCGCGACGAGTCCGGTACCGAGCAACACACCGACGGTGACTCCCACAACCAGCAGGATCAGGACCACCCTGGTCCATCGCAGTGTTGTGGGCATCTACCCATTGTCTCCTGAACACCGGTTCTCGACCAGTAGCGGGTTCGCCCGCGTGTTGGGCGTTGACCCGCGAGCCAGCAGCGTCCAACCAATCGACCGTGCCGTCCCAGCAGGGCTACATCTTTGCCGCGGCCGTCGACAGCGCAGGGCCCAACACGTTTCGCGGCAACCCGACCCGATCGGCGAGCACTATCGCCGCGTCGCCGTAGGCCGCCAACGCAACCAGTTGCTCGCCGGTGACCTCCGAGGGGAAGGTGTCACCATCGGCGGTGCCATAGACCCGGCAGATCCAGGCCTGGGTGTCCTGATGTCGAGGATCGCTGACACTGTCGAACACCCCCTGCACGGACGCGGAGGCGGCCCGCGCCACTAGCGTCCGGGCCAGATTGCTCGCAGATTCCTCGTCCTGGGCGAGGGTGAGCACCAACAGGCCCACCACGTTGGAGAGGCCGACCACACAGTTGAGTAGCTGGCCCGACTCCATCGGCTCAGCCAGCAGGTCGGTCAATGCCGTGTGGAACGGCGCGGTGGTCGGGGTGTCGACATACGACGCAAACGCGGCACCTACCTCCCGCACGATTTCCGGGGACAACCGCGGCCCGGTGACTGCAACAACCTCGAATGAACCCACGCCCCCACGCTAGCGCCCGCCGGGTCGGAGGCAGCGCCAGGACACTGGCTGCGTGCAACCCTAGGCTGATATCCGTGGTCAACGTGGTGTACGTCATGTCCTTGGAACCCGAGAGCGGCAAGTCCCTGGTGTCACTTGGTATCGCCGAGACTCTCTCCCAGCGAGTGGAGCGATTGGGCTATTTTCGGCCGGTCATCTCCTCGTCCCCGCAGCCGGATCCGACGATCGAGTTGATGCGGCAGCGCTACAAGCTGACACAGACCTACGAGGAGTCCTACGGGATCACCACCGACATGACCAGATCGATCGGGTCGGGCGCTGACACCGAGTCGCTGATCGGGACCATCCTCGCGAAATTCGAGAGCCTGGCCTCCCGCTGCGACGCGGTACTGATCGAGGGGACCGATTTTACCGGCGCCAGCGCTGCCTTCGAGTTCGACCTGAACGCGCGGGTCGCGACCAATCTGGGCGCCCCGGTGGTGCTGGTGCTGCGTGGCCACGGGCATCGACCAGACCAGGTGCGGGGTGCGCTGTCGGCAGGGGTCGCCTCGCTGACCTCGCACGACACAACCCTTGCAGCGGTGATCGTCAACCGGGTTGACGAGGGAACCAGAACCACGATCGGCGGCTCCCTCGCCGACTTCGATGTGCCGCTGTGGATGCTGCCGGAGGAACCCAGACTCGCGCATCCGACAATTCGCCAGACTGCCAACCTGTTGGCTGCCGAAGTCCTCAGCGGCGACGACGACAGCCTCGCCCGAGAAGTTGCAAAGGTGAAGGTCGCGGCGATGACCGTGCCACACCTGATCGATCACCTGGTCCCGGGACTGCTGTTGATCTCGGCTGGCGATCGCGCGGACGTGATCATGGCCGCTCTGGTTTCCCAGCAGGCCGACAGCCCGAACAGTGTGGCCGGCATCCTGCTGACCGGTGGGCTGCGACCTGAGGACTCCGTGATGGACATGGTGCAGTCGGTCCCCGGACCGACCCTTCCGATCCTACTGACGGGTGCAGACACCTACTCGACGGTAACGCGGGTTGGCGACATCCGGCCCGCCACCACTTCCTCGGACAGTCGCCGGATCGCGCTCTCCCTCGGCTTGTTCGAGACTCACGTCGACAGCGACGGATTGGCGAAGGCGATCGACGTGGCCGAGTCGTCGGTACTGACGCCGCTGATGTTCGAGCATCAACTGCTGGCTCGTGCCCGGTCGGACAAGCGTCGAATCGTGCTGCCGGAGGGCAACGACGACCGGGTGCTGCAGGCGGCAGAACGCATCCTGCAACGAGACGTTTGCGGGCTGGTGATCCTGGATCAGGACGGCACGGTACCCGAGCGTGCCACTCGGCTGGGGCTCCGACTGGACGGTGCCGAGATCGTCGAGCCCCACCACAGCGACCTGCGCGATACCTTCGCGGAGGAGTTGTACCGGATTCGCTCCCACAAGGGGATGAGCGCGGACGTCGCCTACGACGCTGTCGGCTCGGTGTCCGTGTTCGGCACCATGATGGTGCACCTCGGCATCGTGGATGGGATGGTCTCCGGCGCCTCCCATACCACCGCCGATACGATCCGGCCGGCATTGCAAATCATCCGCACGCTGCCCGGAGTATCCGTCGTCTCCTCGGTGTTCCTGATGTGTCTGCACGATCGGGTGCTGGTCTACGGCGACTGCGCGGTGAATCCCGACCCGGATGCGTCGCAGTTGGCCGACATCGCCATCTCCTCGGCACAGACCGCCGCCGCCTTCAACGTCGACCCGTTGGTCGCCATGCTGTCCTATTCCACCGGCTCATCCGGTGGCGGCGGCGACGTAGAGAAGGTCCGGGAGGCCACCGAATTCGTTCGTCTGCGCGCCCCGGAACTGCGGGTCGAGGGCCCTATCCAGTACGACGCCGCGGTGGATGCCGCCGTGGCCGCCTCGAAACTGCCCGGGTCGGAGGTAGCCGGTCGGGCAACCGTGTTCGTGTTCCCAGATCTGAACACCGGAAACAACACCTACAAGGCCGTGCAGCGCTCGGCCGGGGCCGTCGCCATCGGCCCGATTCTGCAGGGGTTGCGTAAACCCGTCAACGACCTGTCCCGTGGCTGTACCGTGTCGGACATCTTCAACACCGTGGCGATCACCGCGGTCCAGGCCCAGTTCATGGCGCGGGAATCGACCTCGACCCCGGGATAGGAGCAGACATGGCCACACTCGTCCAGGTCATCAATTCCGGCTCATCGAGTATCAAGTACCAACTGATCGACTTGGCCGATCCGAGCACTCCGATCATCTGGGCGTCCGGCCTGGTCGAACGGATCGGCGAGGGGGACTCGTTGCTCACTCACCAGACCCGGATCGGCCGGGGCGCCGACTCTGAAACCGCCACGACCCAGATCCAGGCCTCGCTGGTTGACCATGCCGCCGGGTTCCAGGCCATCGCCGAGGTATTCGCGGCCACGGGTCCGGTCGAGGAAGTCGGGTCGCTCGCGGCATTCGGTCACAGGGTCGTCCACGGCGGGGACGCATTCTCAGCGCCAGCCATCGTCGACGACGAGGTGTTGACCGCAATCGAAGCCTGCATCCCACTCGCGCCACTGCATAACCCGGCCAACCTGGCCGGCATACGTGGTGCCATGGCTGCACATCCCGGCCTACCCAACGTGGCCGTGTTCGACACCGCCTTCCACCAGACAATGCCGCCGTCGAGCTACCTGTATGCGATCGATGCGGAAGTGGCTGCCGCGCACCGGATCCGACGCTACGGCTTCCACGGCACCTCACACGCGTACGTCGCCCGCCGCGCTGTGGCCACCCTCGAGCTACCGCGCGAGTCCGCCCGGATAATCACCCTCCACCTGGGCAACGGCGCCAGCGCCGCGGCAATCCGTGGCGGCCGCAGCCTCGACACGTCGATGGGGATGACCCCGCTGGAGGGGCTGGTGATGGGCACCCGCAGTGGCGATGTCGATCCGGCAATCTGCGGCCACCTGGTGCGGGAGGCCGGCATGTCTGTGGCCGAAGTCGAATCGATGCTGAACAAGAACAGCGGCCTGAAGGGCCTGTGCGGGGAGAATGACCTCCGCCCGATCCACCGCCGGGCAGCGGCCGGCGATCCAGCGGCCAGCGCAGCGCTGGACGTCTACGTGCATCGGCTCCGCTCCTACGTCGGTTCCTATTTGGTGGAATTGGGCGGCGCCGACGCGATCGTCTTCACCGCCGGCGTGGGCCAGCACGACGCATCAATCCGGGCCGCCACCTGCGCCGGGATGGAGTGGCTGGGCCTCCGGCTGGACGACGCGGCAAATACAGCCGCCGACGGCTCACAGATAGCGCTGGTATCGGCAACCGATTCCCAGATCGCGGTGCTCGTGGTGCCGACCGACGAAGAGCTGGAGATCGCCCAGCAGTCCCTGTCGGTGCTGGCCGGGTAGGTGCTGGCCGGGTAGGTGGCGTCCGGTCGAGGAGGTAGAGTCCGGTCGACCCTCAGTCCTGGTCCGGCCGGACGATCGGGAACAGCAGCGTCTCCCTGATGCTCTTGCCGGTCAGGAACATAACCAACCTGTCGATGCCCATCCCCTGACCGCCGGTCGGCGGCATCCCATACTCGAGTGCTCGCAGGAAATCCTCGTCAAGTTCCATCGCCTCGGTATCTCCGGCGGCGGCCAACATGCTCTGCGCAGTCAACCGATTCCGCTGATCGATCGGGTCGGTGAGCTCCGTATAGGCGGTACCCAATTCCGCGCCAAAGGCAACCAAGTCCCATCGCTCGGCCACCCGTGGGTCGGACGGCTTCTGCCGGGTCAGCGGCGATACCTCCGTCGGGAAGTCCGCGTAGAAGGTCGGCATCTCCGTGTGTGCCTCGCAGAGATGCTCATACATCTCCAGCGTCACCTGCGCCGCATCCCAACCGGGGTCGAACGGGATGTCACCCGCCCGACACAACTCGTGCAACCGCTCCAGGCTGGTTCCCGGATTGACGTCCTCGCCGAGGGCAGCCGAGATGCCTCCGTGCAGCGTGACGACCGGCCACTCCCCGGAGATGTCGACCTCCTCGAACCCACCGCCATCGGCCGGTCTGCGGATCACCGGCCTACCATAGGCAGCCATCGCGGCCTCGATGATCAGCTCCCGGGTGAGCTCCCGCATGGTGTCGTAGTCGCCATAGGCGTCGTACATCTCCATCGAGGTGAACTCGGGGTTGTGGGTCGAATCGGCACCCTCGTTGCGAAAGTTGCGGTTCATCTCGAACACCTTCGGCGCGCCACCGACGAGTAGCCGCTTCAGGTACAGCTCCGGCGCGATCCGCATATAGAGCCGCATGTCGTAGGCATTGATATGAGTCACGAAAGGTCGTGCGTTCGCGCCACCGTGGATGGGCTGCAGCATCGGTGTCTCGACTTCGAGGTAGCCGCGCCGCCACAGCGACTCGCGCACCGACTGCACGACCAGCGAACGTAGCTTGAGCATCTCGCGAGCCTCGTCGTTCACGATCAGGTCGACATACCGCTGCCGGACCCGGGCCTCCGGATCGCTGAGGCCCTTGTGCTTATCCGGCAGGGGAACCAGACACTTGGACGTCATCACGAAGGTCTTGGCCAGCACCGAGAGCTCACCTCGCTTGGAGGTGATCACCTCTCCGAAGACTCCTATCTGGTCCCCAAGATCGGTGAAATGCTTCCACTCATCGAGTTGGGCCTGACCGACCTCCTGCAGCGAGATCATCACCTGGATATCGCCAGTGAAGTCGCGAACCTCTCCGAAGCACAGCTTGCCTGAGATCCGGTTTCGCATCACTCGGCCGGCGATCCGGACCATCCGCCCAGTTCGGGTGTCTGGTGGCAACTCGGCGAACTCGTCCCTGATGTTGCCGATATCGGTGTCCGGGTGGAATTCCGCGATGTAGGGGTCCATCCCGCGGGCGACCATCCGCTCGAGCTTCTCGCGGCGGACGCGCTCCTGCTCGGGTAGCCGGGACAGCGGCGACTCGACCACTCGGTTTGACTCGTTCTCGGCGTACTCCGCCTCCTCGGCCGCGATCAGGGCGACGGGCGCATTCTTGGTTCCGGCCAACAGTGGGGAACCGGCGGCACCACGACTCCGAATCAGCGCGCGGGCGTTGAAATCGGGCAGGAACCCCTCCGCGGTCGCCGACGCCAGCGCAACCCGGGGTAGTGCCCCCGGCGACTCGAAGAGCAGGAAGCGGGGCACCCATTGCGGCTCGTACTTGGCGTTGGAGCGGTAGAGGGACTCCAACTGCCACCAGCGGGAGGCGAACACGAGCGCCGCACGGGTCGCCCGCAGCACCGGCCCGGCGCCGATCTCGGCGCCCTCTTCGAAGACCCCCCGCATCACCGCGAAGTTCAACGAGACACGGTCGACGCCGATCCTCGGTCCCGCCTCGACCAGCGAGGACACCATGAATTCCACTACGCCGTTCTCTGACCCCCGGGCTCGCCGCATCAGGTCCAACGAGATACCGCGCTGCCCCCAAGGAGACAACGACAACACACCCTGCAACCTCCCTTCAGCATCCCGGGCCTCCACCAACACGCACCGACCGTCGGTCGGATCCGCCATCCGACCGAGAGCCATCGAGAACCCGCGCTCACCTGCGGTGTCCCGGGTCCGATCGCAGAACTCCACTACCGCCATCATCTCGTCGTCGGGGACATCGCAATGCCGCCGAACCGTCGATTGGTAGCCCGCGCGCTCCACCCGGCTGACCGCCTGCCGGACGACCTTGCCCGCCCGCCCGTCCAGGTTGAAGTCGTAGAAGTTCAGGATGGCTTCATCGCCGAGTTCCAGCGCCGAGAGTCCCGCCCGGTTGTAGGCCTCCGCCCCCTCCTTGCCCGCGCCCATAACTGCCGGCGACCAGGCGAAGTGCCGTGCCTCTTCCAGCCAACTCTCGATCGCCGCAGGCCAGGCTTCCGGGTCGCCGATCGGGTCGCCGCTCGCCAGGCTGACGCCGTCCAACACCCGGTAGCTGACGGCCGCCTTACCGGACGGGGAGAAGATCGCCGACTTGTCTCGCCTGGTGGCGAAGTAGCCAAGCGAGTCGCGTTCGCCGTGTTCACGAAGCAGCGCGCGAATCCTCACCTCGTCGGGGCCGGAGAGCATGACCTCCTTGCGCTGCGGCCGGAACAGCACGTAGGCAGTTGCCAGCAGGGTGGCGGTACCCAGTACGCCGACCAGCAGCCCGATCAACCTGGGCGGCGCCCCGGCAGCACCGGAGCGCGGAACGACCCCTGCGAAAAGCTCAAGCAGCCCGTAGGTGAGCCGTGACTCCCGTGGCAGAGTGCCTGGCATGAAAGTAGTCAACGCGAAGCTGGCACCGAGGGTGAGCGTGGTCCCGATCAGGAATACCACCAGAGCTCGCCAACCGTTTCCCTTCTCCACGATCGCGAAGAACTCTCGGCGCGAGTAGATCAGAATCGCGATCGTGACAACCGAGACAGCGAATGCGGCCACTGCCGCCCAAGGGATCGGATCGATGAACAGCAACACGACCAACAGGATCAGAGTCTGCAGAATCTCCAACACCAGTAGCGTTCGGAAGGCGACTCGCTTGCGGCGGGCGAGGCCGCTTGCCACGATCGCCATCAACGCTGCCCAGGCGAAGTTCGGGACGATCGGTACCGCGAGGATCTCGAAGATGGTTCGAGCGATGTCATCGTGGCGGCGCAGGCTGGGCATGACCGCGGTAACCAGCGAAAAGGCGGACGCCGCATACAAGACCCACGAGATAATCCGCGGCAGCCGACGGCGCCAGTCGGTACCAGGTACAAATCGGCGTTGTCTCTCGGCCCGCTCGACATCCTCGCTATGTCCCTGCCGCCGCGCGACCTCCCTGGTCAGCGATTGACCGTCGTCAGATTCGGCGACGTCCTCTGTCTCGACCAACTCGGACACCTGACCTCCACCGGCTTGAAGTTCCTCCCCCGCGGGGGTGCGAGGCGGGACCGCCTCACCACTCATTGTGATCCTATGGCCCCGCTACGGATTCGTCAGGATCCCGCGGAACACCTCAAGGGATTCCGGGTTGGCCAGCGCCCCCGAATTGCGCACTGGCCGACCGTTCACGACGTCTGCCACGGCGAGTTCGGCCAACTTGCCGGAGCGGGTGCGGGGCAGGTCCTCGACAGCGAGGATCCGGGCCGGCACATGTCTGGGCGAGGCATGGCTGCGCAGTCGCGTCTTGATCCGAGATGTCAGTGTCTCGTCGAGCCGAACGCCGGGTGCGAGTCGAACAAATAGCACGATTCGGGTATCAGCACCTTCGACCTGACCGATCGCCAGTGATTCCAACACTTCCGGCAACGCCTCTACCTGCCGGTAGATTTCAGCGGTCCCAATGCGGACGCCGCCAGAGTTCAAGGTGGCGTCCGAGCGCCCGGAAATGACGAATCCGCCATGGTCGGTCCATTCCGCGAAATCACCCTGCGTCCAAACCCCAGCCACTCCCGAGAAATAGGCAGCCTCGAACCTGGCTCCGTCGAGATCACCCAAGAAGCCCAACGGCATGCTGGGGAAGGCATTGCGGCAGACCAACTCCCCCTGTCGACCCGGTTGCCCGGCCAGCGACTGACCGTCCTCAGTGGCCACATCAACTGCCAGGCCGATCGCGGGTCCCTGAATCTCGCCGGCGTAGACAGCGCGAGTCGGATCACCAAGGACGAAGCAGCCACAAATGTCCGTTCCGCCACTGATGCTGGCGAGATGGATATCTGCTGCGACCGAGTCGTAGACATACTCGAAACAGTCCGCCGACAGCGGTGATCCTGTCGAGGCGATAGTGCGAAGGGCGGGCAGTCGGTGGGTTTCGGCCGGTCGCAACCCCTGTGACCGGCAGGCATCAAGGTACTTGGCGCCGACGCCGAAGAAAGTGACCTCCTCGTCTTGTGCCAGGTCCCACAGCACGCCCGAATCGGGAGCGAAGGGCGATCCGTCGTACAGCACGATCGTCGCCCCAACCGCCAACGCACCCACCAGCCAGTTCCACATCATCCAGCCGCAGGTGGTGAAGTAGAAGACCCGATCGCCGGGGCGAATATCACTGTGCAGGACGTGTTCGGTCCAATGCTTCAACAGCAATCCCGCCGCCCGGTGGACTATGCACTTCGGCAACCCCGTGGTTCCGGAGGAGAACAACACAAACCCGGGATCCGCGAAACCCTGTCGGTGGAAGCGAAGCTCCGGCAACTCGGCTGCCGCCATCGCCGCAGCCCACCCTTCGACAGTGACCGCAGTGGGACAGGTCAACTCGGCCAGCACCGGCTCGGGTCCCAGCTCGGAGACCACGATCACGAGTCCAACCGTCTCAAGCTTCCCGAGCAACTCCGGCAGCAGTTCGAGCCGCCGATGTTCTCTGCCCCCGTAGCGGTACCCGTCCGCCACCACGAGAACCTTTGGGGCGATCTGAGCGAACCGGTCGACCACTCCGTCCACGCCGAAATCCGGGCTCGTCGAGGAGAACACTGCGCCCAGCGAATTGGCAGCGAGCATGGTCACGACCGTCTCCGGGCAATTCGGCAGCCAACAGGCAACCGTGTCTCCCGGTGCCACTCCGGCCGCCGCCAACCTGTTGGCCAGCCGGGCGACTTGATCTCGCAACTGCTGCCAACTCAGTTCCCGACGCGTTCCCGCCTCGGTGCGATAGACGATGGCTACTGGTCCGGCACCGGGACGATCGGCGCCGGCCAGCACGTTCTCCGCATAGTTCAGTTGCGCATTGGGGAAGAAGCGGGCGTGTCGTGGGGCAGCCCCTTCATCGTGAGCGAGGGCCGGCCCAGGACCCCGGTCACCGTGGCTGACCGCCCGCCTGAAGATCTGGTCCCAGAATGAGTCCGGGGCTGCAACGCTCCACGCGTGCAGGGCAGCCGAGTCCGTCAACGGCTCGAAATCGTGGCTGATCTCTCGCCGGAATATTTCCATCGCAGTGGAGCCGACGGCTTGCTTCGACGGAACCCAGAGCGGGTCAGAAAGGAGTCGGGGGGGTGTCTCAGCGCTCATGATCCCGAAAGGCTACGCGTACCCGACCATCCCCGTCGGCATGTGGGTAGGCGCTACTTGTACCGGGTGCTCGTCCCTGACGGCGGGCGAGCCTCATCGAGCGCATTGTCACGATTCGCCAGTACTTGATCCGTGTAGGAGGGGTCTGGCGTCGCGGTCGACTCCGAACCCTCGACCAGTGGGTTCGCATCGACAGCGGCTGTTGGCGCGTCGGTCGGGTACGCCTGACCCTCGAGCGGGTCGGACGAGGGAGCGGTCGTCTCACTCCCGGCCAGCACCTGTCCCTCACTTGTGGTGCCGCTGGAACTCGGTGCCAGTGCCGCGGGCGAGGCGCCGGTCGTCGGCAATGCGGATGCTGCCTGCTCCAACTGGGCGGCATCGTCGTTCAAGGTTGTCGATTGGGCGGAGGTCACCGTCTTCGTGCTGGCGATCTGCCCGCCAATGGACGCGCCATCGGAGACTGCCCGATCGAACGCGTTCACAAACGTCCGGTAGGTGGCCGGAGCCGTGCCCGCGGCGACGTCTGAGAGGCACTGTTGCTGGTACTGCTGCTTTATCGGTTGGAGCTGCTTCTCCAACCCAACGAAGTACGCGGCGTTCTGCTGCGCGCTGGTGTTCTTGGACAATTCCTGAAGTCGCACGGAAATCTCCGTGGTCAGGTCCTGATCGGTCATCGCGCTGGCCAGCGCAGTGCAGGCCTCCGAGGAACCATTGGAACTGTTCGATGCACTGGCGCTCGAACTCGCGCTGGTCGTCGGAGTCGGCACAGGCGTCGGCTCCGACGAGCCGCTGAAGAACAGGAAGTAGGCCAAACCGCCAAGCACTAAGACCGCGGCAATGATGCCACCCACAATCAGGAAGGTCTTGTTGCTCTTACGTTTGACCGGACCTTCGTCCATCTGAAACTCGGAACCACCCTGGTACTGACCGAATTGGTCGTAGCCGCCCTGCCCCGAGGGGTCCCCGTATCCTGGCTGGCCGTAGCCCTGCTGTCCGTAACCAGCAGATTCACCGTAGACACCAGGCTCGCCCTGCTGACCCATCTGCGGCTGGCCGTAGCCGCCTTGGTCGTATCCACCGGGTTGGCCAAAGCCTTGTTGCCCCTGACCCGGGAACTCGCCCGGCTGACCGCCGAACCCTTGGGCACCGGCAGCAGCTCCGGCGGCCGCTCCGAACCCCGCGGCCGCTGGTGCGGAGAAGCCGGTAGCACCCGCGGGTGCCTGGCCCGGGGTGTTGAATGCGGCAGGCTGCCCGTAGCCGGTCGGAGCTGGCTGACCCGGCTGGCCGAAGCCCTGCGGCTGACCCTGACCCGGCTGACCGAAGCCCTGCGGCTGACCCTGACCCGGCTGACCGAAGCCCTGCGGCTGACCCTGACCCGGCTGGCCGAAGCCCTGCGGCTGACCCTGACCCGGCTGACCGAAGCCCTGCGGCT
>JAUPKM010000518.1 GCA_030837445.1 Actinomycetota bacterium | reverse complement strand
CCCGGCGGTTGCGACGACGTGTTCTGGAAGCTGGCCCGGGTAAGGGTGGCATCCTGCAACCGGGCATTGCGCAGATTCGTGTTGATCAGCCGAGCGCCCGTCAGGTTGGCGCCGTTCAGACTCGCCTGCTGCAGATCGACATTGCGCAGTACCGCATTGCTCAGGTCGGCGCCGTTGAGGTTCGCGTTGAACAGGTTCCGGTTGGTGATCTCGCAGCCTGACAGGTTGACGCCAGGGCCACTGCCGCGGCAGCGATCGGAGACCGCCGCAGTTGCCGGGTCGCCAACCACCACACTGACGCCCATCGTCAGGGCCAGTGCGGCGGCGGTTGCCGCGAGCCGACGGGCTATCACCGGTAGCTCCCAAACCGCAGCGCCTTCGTCACAGGTTTCGCCCCACCTGGCACCAATGAACTCCAGAACCCCCAGTGTCGGGCTGGATCCGTAAACGTGCCGGTGCACCAACTCACGGGCTCGACGGCTTTGGGGACGTTCTGCGACTCACCCCAGACGAAGTAGATGTCAGAGTAGGAGTAGAGCGCGGTGAAGTAGGCCGCCTGGTTGCCTGGCGAAGCAAAGCAGGCGGAGGCCGACGACGCCTCATTGGCGGGGTTGCCGAGCGCCGAGGGCCACCACGACTCCTTGATCACCACCGGGTGGGCAGCCTTGGCGAACCACTGCACCCAATTATCGTGAACGAGTTTTGCGGCTCGCGTGGGATTGGCGTGCCAGAGCGGGTTCGGGTCGAAGTAGGGCTGGAAGTTGGGAAATGCGAAGTCCCCGAGCGTCAGCAGTTGCGGGTATTGCCATGGCTGGCCCTGGTTCAGGTACAGGATCCACGGCTCTGAGGTGGTGATCTGTAGGTGCTTGAACCTCGGATCCGCCCTGACCGTTCCGACCCAGCCCGCCAACTGGGTATAGGTGTACCGGCCGGTGCTGACACCCTCATTGCCGATCACGACCGCGTCCGCGTGTCGGGCCACTTTGGCGACCTGTTGGCTGACGCCGAGGGCGGGGTTGTAGACGCCCGCGATGACCTTCTGAAATCCGATCGATTTGGCGATCTTGGGTGCGTTGGCGAGTTGACCGGCCACGTCGTAGGTGACTAGCCCCCGAAACCCGCGGGCGTAGAGCAGGGTCAGGTCCGCCCGCAGCCGAGCGGCCGTGACCGATCCAAACGCCTTTGGTGAATAGGTGACCCAGGATCGGCAGGTACGGAGTGCCTGCACCGCGGTCAGTCGCGGACCCATGGTGCACGGCACCGATCGAGCTGCCGGGACCCGAGCCGCGGATGTGGCCGAGGCTTCAGTGGCCGACGGGAGGCGAGAGGCGGCCGTGGAACCGGTGAACGCGGGCGTCGGATAGGCCGCCGCCGACCCAGAGACGGCGATCACCGCAGACAGCAGCGCGGCCGCGGGCATCGCCCGGGGAATTCGCCACCTCATGGTCACCGCCATTCTCGAAGTCGGGGTCGACAGCCAACTGCGTCGCGAAGGCCCGCGACGCAGGCACCCACGGTAGCCCAGCCCCACCCGTGACGACAGGGGCCGACCGGCTTGAACCAGCGGTGTGCGACCGAGTTGCCCGACCTGTCAAGGTGACTCGATGACGTCAACTGAGATCACTCTGCGCACCCCAACGGGGGTCAGGCTCGCGGCCACCTGGCAGTCCACTGCGCGGCCGACCGCGGCGGCCGCACCGGCAGTTGTGCTCTGCCAGGGGTTGTCAGGTACTCGAAGTCTCGTGCTGCCGGAAGTGGCAGCACGGCTGGCCGAGGCGGGGGTCGGGTCACTCAGATTCGACTATGCCGGCTTTGGCGACAGCAGCGGCGAGCGCGGCTGGATCGACCCGCGCGCTCGCAGTGACGACGCACTGTTGGCCTTGGCATGGCTGCGCCAGGCGGACGGAGTGGCCCCACATCGAGTCGGTCTCTACGGGCACAGCTTCGGCGGCCCGGTGGCCATCCACACGGCGGCCCGGGACCTGCACGTCCCCGCCGTCGTCGCCGTCTCCGGACCCGGCGACGGTCGCGAGATGCTCCGCGCGGCCCGCCCTGAGTGGGATTGGCTCGCCTTCCTCGACCGGGTGGAGGCCGAGCGAGCTTCGGTGGCGGCCGGCTCAGCTCCGACTGTGGTCCCGGTGTCGGACATCCTGCCGTTCAGCCCAGAGTTCGAGCGCAGGTACACAGAGCTGAAGGCCAGCACCGGTGGTACCAGCGCGGGCGCCTCCGGTTCGGGTCTGGGCGTTGACCACTTCTACCTGGCCTCGGCCGATGCCATCCTGGACTTCATGCCGGTCGCCAGCGCCACTCGCCTGACGAGGACCAACTTGCTGATGATCAACGGGGCGGCCGACGATACCGCCTCGATAGACACCGTCGACGCTGTCTACGCGGCCGCGCCCGGAGTGAAGCGCTGGATCGTGCTGCCGAGTGCCGACCACAACGCTCTCGATGTTGACCCACTGCTGTCGCACGCCGCCACGCTTGCAGCCGACTGGTTCGTCGAGCACCTCTGAGCCAGTGCCTGGCGGCACCCTTTTCAGCGCCCGGAAATCCGGCCCAAGACGAACTACTGAACACCTGTGTATAGTTCATGGCAATCCGGGTCATACTCTGGGTATGCACCGAAACTGGACGGTTCACACGAAGGCTTCCACCACATTTGCGACTTTGGTCGCCGCGTTGGCGCTGATCGCGGGTCTGGCCATCACTGGGGCTTCGACAGCGGCTGCCGCGACCGTTTCACCGCCGCCGGTCGTACCCAACTCAGTGAACCCGCCGGCGGGCAGCATCATGCCCAGGTTCTCGGACTCGCGACCCTTGCTGCGAGCCAGCGCCGACGAGTTCTCCGTCACCATCGACAGTGCGCCGACCGTCGCCAACCCGGGCCAGCCGTTGACCATCACCGGCCACACGACAGGCTTCTCGCCGGGCAACTGGGTCAATGCATGGGTCCGCCTCCCCGATGGGTCGCAGTTCGATGACGGTGGGGTGATCACCGACGGCAACACCTTCACCATCCCAATGACCCTGATGTATCCGGGTCGGAACACGATCCAGTTGTCGGCGGGTACCTGGCCGACGGAACAGTGGACTGCTCCTCTGAACGTTGATGTCACCACCACACCGACGTACAAGAAGGACATCGGCGGGACAGCAGTCGGCGTGCTCTATCACAACCTGCATGGGGCGCCCGTGATAGTGGCCGAGGCAGACCCCAAGCCCTGGCCACGTTGGACGCCCTCCTTCGATATCTACAAACCCAACCCCCCGTACGGCCACGACGCTGCCGCCGCCCAAGAGATTCAGCCGAACGTCTATGTAGGGTTCGATTCCCCCGTCGCCGGCAGTGGTCTGTTCGGATTGCCCCCCAACAGCAGCGACTTCCTGACCGGAATTGCCTGGCAGAACTCCGGCTGAGGTGCATTCGGTCGCGCCGTCGCCAGGTGAGGGGCAGACTGTACGCCGGGGACCCCTCAGCCGTGAGGAAGTGATGTGAGTACGGAAAGCGAGGATGCGCCGCCACGGGCGGCGATACATCGATTCGCCGAGCCGCCCACGGTGACCCAACGAAGCGAAAACCCCGCCGTCGCCAGTGGCAGGTTGGTGGTGGCACTGGTGGTGGCAGTGGTCGTCACGATCGCGGCCCTGGCAGCGGCGGTGGGGGAACTCTTCGCCGGAACTCAGGAGACCACGGCCCCCACAACGGCGACCTTCGGGCCGTTCACGCCGCTGGTGTCAAATGATCTGCCGCCGACCAAATTGGTGCTGGCCGCGATCTTCACACTGACCGCCGTGGCCGGTTGCGCCATCACCTTCGAGATCATCGCCTCGCTGATGTCGATCAGTCCGCGGCGTCGGCTGCTGGGCTCATACCGGCCAGCTCGCCCCGGGACGGCCGCCGAAGGCGATGTCCGCGTCACGGTGCTGGTGCCGGCCCACAACGAGGAATTCTCACTGCCGGTGACTCTGGGGGCGCTACGGGAACAGACGAGGCAGCCGGACCGGGTCATCGTGGTGGCCGACAACTGCACGGATCGCACCATCGAGATCGCCCGCGAGATGGGTTTCGAGGCGATGGAATCGGTCGACAACGTGCACAAGAAGGGCGGCGCCCTGAACCAGGCCTTGGCGACCTTGCTACCCGGCTCCGATGCCAGCGACGTAGTGATGATCATGGACGCCGACACCAGCCTGAGCCAGGAGTTCATCGAAGTGGCCGCAGCTCGACTTGCAAACGACCCGGAGTTGACTGCTGTCGGCGGCGTCTTCTACGGAGAGGACGGTCACGGGCTGCTCGGCCAGTTCCAGCGAAATGAGTACACCCGATACTCACTTCAGATCCGCGCCCGCCACGGGCGGGTCTTCGTGCTGACCGGAACCGCTTCGATGTTCCGCGCCGACGCTTTGCTCGATGTGGCCGCCGCCCGGGGGGTCTTTATCCCGGGCGACACCGGCAACGTCTACGACACTGCGGCGTTGACCGAGGACAATGAGCTGACCTTGGCGCTGAAATCGCTCGGAGCCACGATGACTTCGCCACCCGAGTGCATGGTGACCACCGAGCTGATGCCAACCTGGCGGAACCTGTGGGTCCAGCGCAAGAGGTGGCAACGGGGCGCGTTGGAGAATCTCAGCGCCTATGGGATCACCCGGGCCACGATCCGCTATTGGGGCCAGCAGATCGGCATCGGCTACGGCACCGTCGCACTGAATTTGGCATTGCTGCTGATGCTCATCACCGTGCTGGCTGTGGACGACTGGATCTGGTTCCCGTTCTGGGTGGCGATCGGCGGAATCTTCGTGCTGGAACGGGTCATCACAGTCTGGCGCGGGGGTTGGCGGGCACGACTGTTGGCCGCAGCACT
>JAUPKM010000076.1 GCA_030837445.1 Actinomycetota bacterium | reverse complement strand
TTACCACCGGTGGTAAAGTCCTCCCTTCGCTCATCGTGAGGCCGCGAAAGTTGTTGGCGCCAAGGGCCGCACGGTGTCCGACCTCGCCGACGAAGTCCTGTCAGGCGTACCCCTGAGGGGGACGACACCCGGGGCCGGATACCGGCACCCTGTGGGTGATGGTTTCCCCCGCGCGCGCCTGGACCCGGACGTTGGCGAAGACGCGGTTAAACGATGAGCTCATTCCCGCCCCAGCCCGCCCGGGCCGCACCGAAGGCTTGCTTATTAAATAAGCAGTCGCAGCTTCCCGCCCCCGCCCGCCTGGGCCGCACCACGGGTGGACTTTGCAGAATCCTGCAAAGTTGCCCGCGCCCCCGCCCGCCTGGGCCGCACCTGATGGCACCCTGGTCGCCGGTCGGGCCGCCGCCCGCGCCCCCGCGCACCTGGGCCGCACACTTCCCGACCTGCACAGACGAGAACGGCCCGCCCCGAACGAATCGGTAGCGGGCCGCCCTGCGCTAGCGGTTACTGCGCGAGGAGTCGAATCTTCGCCGGGAGGCTGTCGAGCGTGTCGTCGCCGTCGGTGCTGAACGCCCGTTCAGCGAGCGGCTGCCCGTCGTAGTCGGCCGCCGTATAGCTGACGAAGCTGTACCCGCCGCCCTCCGGGCTGATGACCATGACACCGCCGTCGGCGAACTCGACGGCCACCAGCGTCAGCACGCCGCAGTCGTCGGCCGTCAGGTTCACATCGGCGACACCGCGGGTGCCGAGCTGGTCGGTGGCGATCCGGTAGACGTCGTCCGTGGTGCTCATCGCGTCACCGTAGCCTCAGTCGCCGACAGCCGATCCAGCTCCGCAGCCGCCTCGGCCATCGCCGCCGCCACGTCGCCCGCCTGGGCCGGCGTGAGCTGCGTGTTGGCCTCGACATCACACCAGTACGTCACGGTGCCGTCTTGGTATTGCCAGCCGCCGATGTTGATCGACACGCCGTCGAACCTCCATACGCGGCCCTCGACCTCACGACGCCATCCGGCCGCCCCGGTCAACTCCGGCGATTCCCAGTGCCAGCAGTACACCGCCCCTGCGGGTTCGGGGATGTGGGCGAACTGGCGATCCCGTTCGTTACCGTCGATGTGGTCCCGGGCGTCGCCGAGCAGGTCGGCGTCGATGTCGGCGTCGTCCTTGCGGTGCCGCGAGCCACGGCGGAGCAACTCCTCCCGGCGGCTCAGGTGTTGTACCTGCCCGGGGGTCAACTGGTCGGCGAGATCCCGCCACGTCGTCGCGTTCATGCCGCCATCACCCGCATGTGGGCGATCAGGTGGGCGGAGACGCCGAGCATGTCGGCGGCGCGGAGCAGCGCCACGGCGCCCTCGAGGTCCCCGGCGACGGACAGCAGTTTGGCGCGTTCCTCGAGCGCGGCCGCCTCGGCGTGCATCGCAGCGCAATGCTGTTCAATCGTGGTCGGTTCGGTGGTTGTGGTGGTATTCACCGGTGTGTTCCTTTCGTGGGAATCGTTACGGTGCAATTCCCGACACACGATGATCATCATGTGTCGTGTTTTGCACTGTTAAGGTAGCACGCATGACGGTCTGCGTATACACCCGAATCAGCTCCGACCCCGACGCCGACAACGACGCCGACGAGGGCGGCAAGGGCGTGGCCCGGCAGGAGGAGGACTGCCGCGCACTGGCCGAGCGGAACGGCTGGACGGTGGGCCGGGTGTTCACCGACAACGATGTGAGCGCCTATTCCGGCAAGACACGGGCACAGTTCGAGACCATGCTGGCGGCGATCCGACGCGGTGAGTTCGATGCGTTGATCTGCTGGCACCAGGACAGGCTGTACCGAAGCATCAAAGACATGGAACGGGTCATCGAGGTCTGCGAAGTCGCCGGCGTGCCGATCAAAACCGTCGTCGGTGGCGATCTGGATATGGGCAATGCGACCGGCAAGGCCGTCGCCCGCATCCTCGGCTCAGTGTCGCGCATGGAGTCCGAGCACAAGGCCGAGCGTCAGCGGCGGGCCAATATCCAACGTGCCCAGGCTGGTTCGTGGTGGTCATCGCATCGGGTGTTCGGCTATGAGCAGGACGGCACGGTGCGTGAGTCCGAGGCGGCCCTGATCCGCCAGGGCGCCGCCGACGTGTTGACCGGGCTGTCGGTGCGGGCGCTGGCGCGGCGGTGGAACGAGGCCGGGGTGACGACGGTGAAGGGTGCGCTGTGGGGGCCGCGGAATCTCAAGACGCTGCTGATCAATCCTCGCCATGCCGGTCTGCGTTCCTACCGGGGCACCGTCGTCGGCCCGGGCGACTGGCAGGCGATCCTCGACGTGGATACCCACCACGGCCTGTTGGCGATCCTCAACGACCCGTCGCGTGGCCCGCGCACCGTGAATTACGAACGCAAGTACATCGGAAGTCGCCGGTATCTGTGCGGCCGCTGCGGTGCGCCCCTGCACCACACCATCGCCGGGAAGGGGCACCGCTACGCCTGCACCCGGCAGGCGCACCTGGCCCGCTCGCAGCCGCGCCTCGATGAGTTCGTGGAAGCCGTCGCACTGGGGTATCTGCACGACGAGGGGAAGGTCGCTGCGCTGCTGGCCGCCGCCGCCAAGCCGGGCGAGGTGGACACCGCGGCGTTGCGCAGCCGGCGGGCGGCCCTGGTGGCTCAACGCGACGAACTGGCGACGCTGTTCACCGACGGCGTGCTCGACGGCCCGGGGGTGCGCCGGGAGTCGGGCAAGCTGGCCGCGGCGATCACCGCGATAGACGACGCCCTGGCCGATGCGGCCCGCCGCTCCCCGGTGGCCGAGCTGATGTCTGCCGGTGTCGAGCAGCTCGGCGCCCGCTGGGCCGCGGCATCGCCGGACATGAAGGGCAAGATCATTGACGAGCTGTTCACGGTGATCGTCAACCCTGCACCGCGCGGGCGGTACTTCGACCCCGAGTACGTCGACATCCGCTGGAACGTGTGAGCGTCAACGAGTCCTGAACCCACACTGTTTTCGACACACCGGCGACACGCCGATAATGAGCGGCGAATTGCAATTCCGCGCGTGACAACATTTCCGGCCGCCTTATGTGAAACACCGAATTGTGGATAGCGGCAAACCGAATCACGCTCAGCGCATCACTGTGGTTGCGAATCGCGGCGTAAATCGTTTTGCGCGAACATCATTCATACCGACGTGCTGACGCAGCGCCCTGTGAATGACTCTGTGCATCGCCTGTGCATGGCCCACGGGAGTGCGGTCGATTGCTCTGTCGGACAGCAACTTTCACGCCGTTTGAATGTAGACACAGCGGGATACCGTTTTTTTCATGCAAGCAACCGAATTGCCTCGGCGGCCGATGAATCTCCGGGAGGTCGCAGCTTTCCTCGGGGTGAGTGAGCGCACCGTACGCAATTACGTTAGCCGCGGACTCATCCCCGCGACCCGTATCGGCCCGAAGCTTTTGCGAATATCCCCAGACGACGTGGCCGCCTTCGTGGAGGGCGAATGAGAGCCGCACCCGCCGCGCGACCCGGAGGAAGCCACGGAACGGCGTCGTGGATGGCGAAGCTCAGTCCCACAGCGCAAGAAGCGGTACGGCGCAACGTCGCTGCCGCGCCGGAACTGACTGCCGATGCGGCGCAGCGCATCACGGCACTACTCATGGCCGGTGGTGCCCGATGACGAAAAGAAGTGGCCGGGCTGCTGACAGCCCGGCCACCTCGAGATTCACCACCACCACCGACGCCCACCACGACACCGGCACTGTCGATTCTATCCGCCTTTACCGCCGCCAGGATGGGTTCGCCGCCCCGACCGCCGAGGAGCGCACCGTCGCCCAGGCCGCAGCGGTTCTCAAGGCGGCCGGATACGGCATCGCCATGCGCTGCCTCGACTGCGGGCATCCGATCACCTCGGCGGCGAGTCTGGCCCGGCTGCGCGGCCCGAAGTGCGCGGCGAAGGCGGTGGCCGATGACTAGGACCGATTCCCGCGCGGTGTCCTGGTGGCCCTGCCATGAGTTCATCACCGCGCTGGTGGCCCGGTTCAACGATCTGCCGACGGCCGGCACCCCGGCATGGTGCGGACTGGACGACGGCGACCCGCGCAAGCTGATCGCCCTGGCCGTCGCCGGTGAACATCACGTGTTACGGATGGAGACCGCCCAGGAGGCCCGCGCCGAGGCGTCGAAAGCTATTGCCGGGGCTGCGGATTGGCCCGCGGTAGCGCGTGAGGTTCGACAGCTCGCCGCGTTTCGCGAGGCGAACCCGTGGGCGGTACGGAAGGCGGTGCGGTAGATGACAAACCATCACGATGACCGCGCCGATGAGCTGCGCGAGTGGATCGCCGACGACAACCCGGACGGCGCCCAGGTGCTCGACGCGGTGAGTGCGTTCCTGGCCCGGTTCGTCGCCTATCCCAGTGAAGCCGCCCGGGTGGCGCACGCCCTGTGGATTGTCCACGCCTGGCTAATGGACGCCTGGGAGTCGACACCGCGGATTGCGTTCCTGTCGCCAGAACCCGGTTCGGGGAAGTCTCGCGCACTGGAGGTCACCGAGCCGTTGGTGCCGCGGCCGGTGCACGCGGTGAACACCACCCCGGCGTACCTGTTCCGCAAGGTTTCCGACGATGCGGGCCCGCCCACGATTCTCTATGACGAGATCGACACGGTGTTCGGGCCGAAGGCCAAGGACAACGAGGACATCCGCGGAATGTTGAACGCCGGCCACCGCAAGGGTGCCACCGCGGGCCGGTGCGTGGTGCGCGGCAAGATCGTGGAGACCGAGGAACTGCCCGCCTACTGCGCGGTGGCCCTGGCCGGTCTGGACGATCTGCCCGACACGATCATGTCCCGCTCGATCGTGGTGCGGATGCGCCGCCGGGCTCCCGGGGAAGTCGTGGAACCTTGGCGGCTGCGGATCAATGGACCCGAGGCGAACCGGCTGCATCAGCGCATCGCAGCATGGGCCGCCAGTGTGGCCGGGCGCCTGGCCGGCGGTGACTTCTGGCCGGACATGCCCGAGTCAATCGCCGACCGTGACGCTGACGTCTGGGAGGCGCTGCTGGCGGTGGCCGACCTGGCCGGAAGGGACTGGCCGCAACGGGCGCGTGGAGCGGCTGTAGCACTTGTAGCGGCATCCAAGGAACGTGCCCCGAGCATCGGCGTACTTCTCCTGCGCGACATCCGCGAAGTGTTCACCAACCTCGGCGTGGACCGGTTGACCACCGAGCAGCTCCTGCACGGACTCAACCAGATGGATGAGTCGCCGTGGCCGACCATCCGCCGGGGTGAACCACTGGACGGCCGGGGATTGTCGCAGCGGTTGGCGAAGTACAACATCGGTTCAAAGCTGCACGCCGGGGAGCGCGGATTGCGCGGATATGTGGTCGCCCAGTTCACCGATGCATGGTCGCGCTACCTCCCCCCGCAATCCGCTACATCCGCTACATCCGCTACATCCGCGCCAGAACCGGCCGCCGGTGGAGCACGTGTAGCGGATGTAGCGGATAAATCGCAGCCCTGCCCGGACTGTGGGTTCGGCGGCGTCCCCGATGGCCGCCTCATGCACTGGGACTGTGAACGCAATGCCGCGGCCGCCGAGGCGGTGACCCTCATATGACCGCTATCGGCAGCCTGTTCGCTGCCATCGGCACCCCGGCGTTGCCCGGCGCCCGGTGCCGTGGCCGCAGCCACCTGTTCGATGACGCCGCCCAGGGCGAACCCGCCGACACCGTCGAGGCACGTCACCGCCAGGCCATCGGCCTGTGCCAGCGGTGCCCGGCCCTCGAGCAGTGCGGATCCTGGCTCGACAGCCTCAAACCGTCGCAGCGCCCCGCCGGTGTGGTGGCCGGGCGCACCTACCACCGCAACCTCCGAGACCTCCGAGTGAAAGTTGAGCAGCCGTGACCGACGACCAACCTGACGAATACGCCCGCCGGGCGCGGTATCTGAACTGGGCCAGGCAGGCGTTCATCGCCGTCGGGTTCCATCCTGAATCGGTGCCCATCACCTGCCGGATGCTGCGCGACGCCGAGCAGCGCGACCCCGTCGCCGCCGACATCTCCACGGCCATGTTCGTGTGGGTGTCGCGCTGGTGGAATCCCTACCGCACCGCCACGGAGTCCGCGGAGCGCCTGGCGGTCCTCGACGAGATCGCCCGCGAGCACCGTCTGGCGCAAGAATTGGCGGCGCTGTGACGCCATTTTGGTACGCTTGTGCCAGCTCGGTATCACCGCAGCGCCGGCCACCGCCAGGGGGCGGTCCTCCCGGACATCGCGGGTCACCATGCGACGCAAGCGAATCCGCACGTCCATTCAAGGTGACCGCATGACGATCCTGTTCCGCACATCTGACGTTTCCCCCGGTTCCGGGCGCACCGTCCACGGCATCGCAGTGCCCTACGGTGTGGTCGCCGAGGTGTCCGACGGCGGCAAGCCCTACCCGGAGCGGTTCGCCCCTGGCGCGTTCGCCCGGTCGATCCGCGAGCGCGGCGACAAGGTCCGGCTGTTCGACTCCCACAACACCCGCCGGCTGCCGATAGGTCGGGCTGCCGAGTTGCGCGAGGAGTCCGACGGCCTTCACGTCGCGTTCGACATCGCCGCCACCCGTGACGGCGACGACGCCCTGGAGCTGGTCCGTTCGGGCACGGTGGACGCCTTCAGCGTCGGGTTCCGCGGTATCCGCGAGCACGTCGAGGACGGCGTGACGGTGCGTACCGAGGCCGCCCTGATGGAGGTCTCCCTCGTGGGCCTGCCCGCCTATGCCGGTGCCGAGATCGCCGGCGTGCGCTCGCAGCAATCCCCCCTGTTCATCCCCCGGTCGGTCGCCCAGGCGCGGCTGGCCACTCTCGATTGGTGAATCCATGACTGACATTGCCATTGCCCAGATGACCCTGCCCCAGGTGCGTGCCGCCGCCTCGGAGCTGCTCGACAACACCGACGGCGACCTGGCCGGCGCCGACGCCGAACGGTTCGCCGCGCTCACCCGCCGCGCCGACCAGCTGCGCCGCGACGACGAGGCCGCCCGCGACATCCTCGACGGTGTCCGCTCCGGGCGTTACCTGACTGAGGGCGAGGGGTCCGGCGTGAGCGGTGACCGCTACCGCGACCAGGAGGACCGTTCCCCGGCGACCCGGCAGCGCGACGCCGCACTGCGCACCCTGGAGCGCCACGTCAGCGCGGGCACCCTGCCCGCCGACTCGGCCGAGCTGGTCGAAGGGCTGGTCGAGCACGGTTCGGCACGGTCGCGTTCCTGGGCTGCCCGCTGGGCCGCCGTGGCCGGCTCCGAGCACTACCGCAACGCCTTCGCCAAGCGGGTCGCCAACCCCGAGGACGGGCATCTGAGCTGGACGGCCCCGGAGTCCGAGGCGTGGCGGGCAGCGACGGCCATCAACTCCGAGCGCGCCATGAGCCTGACCGACACCGCCGGCGGGTATCTCGCCCCACTGGAGGTCGACTACTCGATCCGGCTGACCAACGGCGGCACCAACGTGCCGCTGCTCGACATCGCCCGGGTGATCCCCACGACCTCCGACGTGTGGTCGGGGATCAACACCGCGGGTGTGTCCGCGGAGTGGCTGGCCGAGGCCGCCGAGGCCGCCGAGGCCACGCCCGTCCTGGCCTCCCCGACCATCCCGGCCCACAAGATGTCGGCGTTCGCGCCCTACAGCGTGGAGCTGGAAGGCGACGCGGTGAACCTGCTACAGCAGTTGGGCACGGTGTTGTTCGACGCCGCCGAAACCCTGCTCGCCACTGCCCTGACTACCGGGTCGGGCGACGGCCAGCCCACCGGCATCGTCACCGCCCTGGCCGCATCGGCGGGCGGCAGCTCCATCGTCACTAGCGACGGCTCCGAGGCCCTGGCCGCCAGCGACTTCTACAAGTTGCAGAACGCCCTCGGCCCGCGCTACCAGCCCAACGCACGGTTCATGGCGTCGCTGGCGATCCTCAACGCTGCGCGGCAGTTCGAGACCGGCGCGGGTGCCTTGAAGTTCCCCGGACTGCACAACACCCCGCCGAGCCTGCTCGGCCGTCCGGTGCACGAGAACAGCGTCATGGATGCCGTGGTGAACCCGGCGGCCACTGAGGCGAACTACGCGGTCATCTACGGCGACTTCTCGGCCTTCACGGTCACCCTGCGCGTCGGTGCCCAGATCGAACTGGTGCCCCACATCGTCGGGGCCAACCGCCGGCCCACCGGCCAGCGCGGAGCGTGGCTGTGGGGCCGCTACGGGTCGGACTGCATCAACGATGCGGCCCTGAAGATCCTCAACGTGGCGACGACCGCCTAAGGCTTCGCCTGCGCCTGCCATAACCGGAGGTGGCGCGGGCGAATCGGGCCCGGCCGGGTTGCTTTCCATCGCTCAGGGCAACCCGGCCGGTCCACCCGGGGGCGGGGTCGCCATCGTGAACGCCAGGACCCCAGGGAACCCCCGGTCAGGCTTGCGCGCATCGTCTCAACACGAATCGAAAAACCACCAGGGAGGACCCCATGCCACCCAGGAAACCGGTCGACCAGAAGCGCCTGACCGGCCGCTCACCCGGCCGGGACGCGGGTGGGCGACGCCTACCCGAGGTGGTCGGCCTGGCCGCTGCCGCCGGTGCGCCCGACCCGCCGGATTCGCTGAAGCCCGCCGGCGTCGCCGAATGGCAGCGGCTCTGGACCGCGGGCCGGGCCTGGTTATCGCCGGAGTTCGACCTGCTGATCATGCGCCGGCTGTGCGAGAGCCACGACGCCCGCGCCGAGATGCTCGCCCAGGTGGAGCGCGACGGGTTCACCGTCGAGGGCTACAAGGGCCAACCGCGGCCGCATCCGCTGCTGTCCCACATCCGCGGTATCGAAGCCGAGATGCGCCGCATGGAGGTCGAGTGCGGGTTCACGCCCGCCGCCCGCTCGAAACTGGGCTACGCCGAGGTGAAGCGGGTCAGCAAGATCGACGAGCTGATGGCCCGGCGGCGCAAGGGCTGAGCGCCCGGAAACAAGGGAACGCCCCCGGCCGGGGTGTTGGAGGCCGACGGGCGGCGCAAGGATGGGCGATGGAGGCGCGGCAGCGTCGTTAATACCGATATCGGGATTAACGATGGCAAGACTTGGCAGAACCTTCTGAACCAAGCCGGCGTCATCCTCGACTTCAAGCCCGACCTCGCAGCCGACGTGGTGGCCGGTGCGGTCACCCTCAACGACGCGTTCACTCAGGCCGAGCAGATCCGTACCAGCGCCGAGCGCAAGAAGATCATGGCGGGGATTGGCCGGGGGCGTTCTGGTGGAACGGTAGCGCGACTACATGAACGGCGGGTATTGCTGCGACAGCCGTGCCAGCTCCGCAGCCGCCTCACCCATCGCCGCCGCCACGTCGCCCGCCTGGGCCGGCGTCAACTGGCAGTTGGCCTCAATGTCGACCCAGTACTTCACCGTGCCGTCCTCGTGCTGCCAGCCGCCGAGGTTGATCGACACGCCGTCGAACCGCCAGGCGCGGCCCTCGATCTCCCGGCGCCATCCGGCGGCCCCGGTCAACTCCGGGGATTCCCAGTGCCAGCAGTACACCGCCCCTGCGGGTTCGGGGATGTGGGCGAACTGGCGATCCCGTTCGTTACCGTCGATGTGGTCCCGGGCGTCGCCGAGCA
>JAUPKM010000517.1 GCA_030837445.1 Actinomycetota bacterium | reverse complement strand
GTCGAGCCGCCGGATGGCTGGTCCGTTCATCGGCCGGCGGCGTGGGCCCCTTCGGCTCCAGCCCCTTCCTGCGCTGACCACCAGAGCCAACCTGCGCACCCTTCTTGGATCCGCTGCCGCGAACTGCGCCCTTGCGTTGGGAGTTGCCAGCCATCAGATCTGTCCTTGGTCGAGGGTCCAGGTGGTTCCGTCGGCGGCATCCGCCAAGGCTATTCCGGCCGCGGTCAACAGGTCCCGGATCGCATCTGCGGTGCCGAAGTCGCGCCCGGCCCGGGCCGCCTCTCTGGTCGCCAGCCGGTCCGCTACCAACACGTCCAACGCGGCGCCGGCAGCGGCCTGACCGGCGGATTCGTCGCGCCAAGGTTCCGCCAGCGGGTCGGCGCCGAGCACGGCCAGCATCGCCCGCACCTCCGCCAAGATCGTCGGCAGTACAGTCGCGTCTCCGCTGGCCGCCATCGCGGAGTTGCCCAGGGTGACCGCCTCATGGATCACCGCAACTGCGGCCGGCACGTTCAAGTCGTCGTCCATCGCCGCCGCGAATGCCGCCGGCACCCGGTCAGCCGACACGGCTGACGACAGCCGCTGCGACGCTCGCACGACGAACGACTCGAGCCGGCGGTAGCCCGCGGCCGCCTCCGCCACGGACTGCTCCGAGAACTCGACAGTGCTGCGGTAGTGGGCCGCCGCCAGATACCAGCGGAGTTCGACCGGCCGTACCCGCTTGACGACCTCGGTCACCAGTGCAGAGTTGCCGAGCGACTTGCTCATCTTCTCCCCGGACAGTGTCACCCAGGAGTTGTGCAGCCAGTAGCGGGCGAAATCGTCGCCAGCGCCCTGTGACTGCGCCACTTCGTTCTCGTGGTGCGGGAACACCAAGTCCAGACCGCCACCATGGATATCGAAAGTCGGTCCGAGGTAGTTGGTCGCCATCGCGGAACATTCGATGTGCCAGCCCGGCCGACCCTCACCCCACGGCGCCGGCCAGCTGGGTTCCCCGGGCTTCGCTGCCTTCCAGAGCGCGAAGTCGAGCGGATCGCGCTTCAGCGCTTCCGGGCCACTCTCCCCCGAGGACCGAAGGGCGTCCACCCGCTGGCCCGACAACTGCCCGTACCGCGAGAAGGACCGGACGTCGAAGTAGACGTCGCCGCCCACCTGGTAGCCGTGGCCCCGATCAATGATCCGCTCGATCAGGGTGACGATCTGGGTGATATGCCCGGTCGCCCGCGGCTCCACCGTCGGCCGGATGCAGCCAAGCAGGTCGTACACGTCCGAGAACGATCGCTCATAGGCCATCGCCACCGACCACCAGGGTCGACCTTCAATCTCGGCCTTGGCGAGGATCTTGTCATCGATATCGGTGACATTGCGGCAGAGAGTGACCTGCTGGCCACACGCCAGCAGCCACCGGACGAGCACGTCGAATGCCACCCCGGCGCGGATGTGACCCACATGCGGCGGCCCCTGCACGGTTGCCCCACAGACGTAGATGGACGCGTGCCCCGGGCGCAGTGGAACGAACTCCCGCACCGACCTGGTGGCGGTGTCGTGCAGTCTCAGCGTCACGGCAGCCAGGCTAGTCGTCGGTCAGGGCAGGCGTCAGCAGGGCAGTGGCAATCGCGGCGATACCCTCGCCCCGGCCCGTCAGCCCGAGACCATCGGTGGACGTCGCAGACACCCGAACCGGGGCTCCGACCGCTGCGGTCATGGCCCCCTCGGCGGCCAGTCTGCGCGGTCCGAGTCGGGGCCGATTTCCGATCACTTGCACCGCTGCATTGCCGATCAGCCAGCCAGCGGCGCCGACGCGGCGAGAAGTCTCTGCGAGCAGTGCGGCACCGGAGGCGCCAGCCCACTCCGGCTCGGAAGTACCGAAGTTGGAGCCCAGATCGCCGAGGCCTGCTGCGGACAGCAGCGCATCACAGACGGCGTGGGCCGCGACGTCGGCATCGCTGTGCCCCGCCAGTCCGGTCTCCCCTGGCCAGTGCAAACCCGCAAGCCAGAGTTCCCGCCCGGCCTCAAATGGGTGGACGTCGGTGCCGATTCCGATGACTGGCGCTCGGCCTGTCATGGCGAGTCACCACCGACGGTTGTCGGGCTGGCCAGACCCGCTGCCGAAGATTCCGGCGGCGGGGCAGCGAATGCGTCAGGTTGGACGGCCACCGAGTCGGCGACCGCGAGATCGAACGGCGTTGTCACCTTGAAAGCGAGTTGATCGCCCGCGACGGCCACCACCGGCACTCCGATGCGCTCCACCAGGGACGACTCGTCGGTCGCCGCCAGACCGGGCGGTAGTTGGGCGAAGGCGCGCACCAGTACCTCCAGACTGAAGCCCTGCGGGGTCTGCACCGCACGCAACACGGATCGGTCGAGGGTGGCCACCACCCGCTCCCCGGAGTCACGGCCGCCGGTGACCTCCTTGACCGTGTCCACCACCGGCAGTACCGGAATCACAGCGATCTGCCCCTCGGCCAGGGCATCCAGGACGCGGCCGACAACGGACACCGGAACAAATGGCCGGGCAGCGTCATGGACCAGAACGTGGCTCACCGAAGGGTCGAGAGCGGCCAACAGGTTCGCCACCGAATCCTGTCGCAACACCCCGCCGGCAACCACCGACACCGGTACCCGAACGAGTTGAGACAGGTCGGCTGCAGTTTCGGCAACGTTGCCTTCGGGCACAGCCACCATCACTCGATCAACTCGATCGTCGGCGCAGACCGCCCGGACCGCATGCTGAAGCAGCGAATGACCTGCCAACGTCCGAAACGCCTTGGGGGTTCCAGGACCTAGCCGGAGGCCAAGACCGGCAGCCGGGAAGAGCGCCGCAACCCTCATGGTGTTACCGCCACCGAAGGGGCGTCCCCGGACATTTCCACGGAAGAGTCGACGAGATCGGGCGAGGATTCGAAGCCGTCGCGACTACGACGCGAGGACCTCGTCGAGCATCGCCTCGGCCTTGTCCTCATTGGTGTGCTCAGCCAACGCAAGTTCGCTGACGAGAATCTGGCGGGCCTTCGACAGCATCCGCTTTTCGCCAGCCGAAAGTCCACGGTCCTGATCGCGCCGCCAGAGGTCCCGGACAACTTCCGCGACCTTGATCACATCACCGGACGCCAGCTTCTCGAGGTTCGCCTTGTACCGTCGCGACCAGTTGGTCGGCTCCTCCGTGTAAGGCTGCCGCAGCACCTCGAACACGCGATCCAGACCCTCTTGGTTGACGACGTCGCGGACACCCACCAGATCGACGTTCGCAGCGGGCACGCGGACGGTTAGATCACCCTGGGCCACCCGGAGTACGAGGTACTCCCGAGGTTCTCCCTTGATGACTCTAGTCTCGATTGATTCGATCAGTGCCGCGCCATGATGCGGGTACACGACAGTGTCACCGACGGAGAAGGTCATGTGATGGAGCCCCTTTCGTTAGGGACGAGTCTACCACGGCGCAATGTGCTTGAAATCACGGTGCCATTCTGGTTAGGTTCTCCCTTTCGCCGGCCCGGATGCGCAACGATTCGCGCCCGGGGCAATTCAGTCGCATACTCAGCAGATGGCTACACCGGACCCGGATGACCCCGGACCCTCAGGGTTGCCTCGGTTGGAGATTCCCGACGATGCCCGGGCCTTGGATGGCGACCGGTGGCGCTACTACGACGAACTCCACCGACAACGCAAGATTGAGTCGCCCCCCGGTGGGCCCGCCGGACCTGACCACCCGGGGACCTGGCGTGACGGAAAGCCGTGGTTCGGACTGTTCGGCTCGTCCCGGATACCGCTGATGTTCGCGATTGCAGCCAGATCGGAAG
>JAUPKM010000516.1 GCA_030837445.1 Actinomycetota bacterium | reverse complement strand
CGGCCGACGGCCACAAGTTGCTCGCGACGCTCCGACGCCGACATCCGAACACGTATGGGCGGGTCGGCGCGGGGAGTGGTCACGTGCCCAGTGTGCCTTGCGGGACCGATCGCGGCGGACGTAGCCAACTATCGGCGGAAAACCATGGGGCGGCTTGCTGCGCGCGATGGCTGCCGACAGCCTTAGTCGGAGACCCCCGGCAGGGTGCGTGCGCTGCCACCGGTCTGGGTGGAGCGAACCGTTTCTGCGTTGGCCCGGAGCACAGCATCGGAGACCCTGCGCAGGGTCTGGCGGGTAGAGCGAGTGGTCAGTTGCATCGCTGGATCTTCCTTTCGTGCTGAGGTGCGGACGGGCTGTCCGCACGCTGGAATCAGGTTGATGCGCAATCGGAGGGGGCGACACCAACAATGTTAGTATAGCACGTCGACACAGGAAGATTATCTGCAAGAGTGGCTCGAGACAGGAAATAGTTAAGCTACCGGGACGTATTGACAGTAGAGCGCAAGGCCGACGACGAGACTGGCAGCCGCGCATGCGGGCGCCGCGAGGTAGTAGGGGCGGGGGATTCGCGGAGCGACCCTCAAGCGGGCCTCTCGGTTGTGACGATCCGCCGGGAACCCGCCGCGGATTCCCTATCCCGGTACCCTCGCAACGTGATCCTCTCCGACGGCACCATCCGGCGGCTCCTGGCCGAAGGCCGGTTGACCCTTGACCCGATGGAACCCGATCAGGTGCAGCCCGCGAGTGTGGATGTCCGACTTGGCGCGCAATTCCTGGTCTTCCGTAACCACACCTGCGAGGTGATCGATCCGTTCCAGAAGCCGGCCGACCTGATGGAACGAGTCGAGGTAGGCCACGGCGAGGCCTTCATCCTGCACCCGGGCGAGTTTGTGCTGGGGACGACGCTAGAGGCGATCGGTCTCCCCGACGACCTGGTGGCCAGGGTCGAGGGGAAGTCGAGTCTAGGCCGGCTGGGCCTGCTTATCCACGCCACTGCGGGGTTCGTGGACCCGGGTTGGACGCACGGCCAGATCACGCTGGAACTGTCCAATGTTGCGACCCTGCCCATCAAGCTCTGGCCTGGCATGCGCATCGGGCAGTTGTCGTTCCACATGCTCGACAAACCTGCGGAACGGCCCTACGGACATCCCGATCTCAACTCGAAGTACGTCGGGCAAAGTGGCCCGGTGGCTTCCCAGTACCAGCGGAACGAGCGGACCTGAAGCGGTGAATCGCACCAGCGCCAGCTCTGACTCGGAGTCTTCTGGCGAGCGCGATCCCAGCTCGGAGCGCCTACTCAGGTCGCTCAGTACCCGCCCGTTTCGCCGGGCGTTGCGCATTGGGTTGCTCCTGCCGCTGACACTTGCGGCCCTGCTATCGGAGGATCAGGGGGAGGCGGCCTTCACCGCGGCCTTCGCTCTGATCTGCCTGCTGGTATTGACGGACTTCTCCGGTCCCCGTCGCGAGCGTGCCGCCTCGATGGTGGTGACGGGTGTTGCGGGCGCGTTGACCATGGCGATCGGTGCTCTGTGCTCGTTCTCTCCGGTGTTGCTGGTGGTGATGGCCTTGATCCTGGGGTTCGCCGTCACCATCCTGGGAGTCCTGCGCGGGTTCGTCAGCAGTGCCGGCACCCCCATTCTGCTGCCGTTCTTTCTGGCGGCCACGACTGCCAACGCCCCTGATCTGCTGCCGCAGATGGAGTTGGGATGGCTGCTGGGCACCGCGGTCTCGGTCGTGGCCGGCGTGTGGTTCTGGCCCTATTTCCCCCGCGCCACTCTCACCGAGTGCGTGCGGTCGATCCTCCGCTCCGAATCGCGCGCCATCGACTGCTTCTGGAATCCGGACACCGATAGGCAGCGGCAGCAAGGCGCGGTGTCGGTTGTGGATCGCCAGGTAACGACCTTGGAGAAGCTGTTCCAGGGGCAGTTGAACCGCCCGGGCACCGCCTACCGGCGGGAGCGCACTCTGCTGCGATTGCTCGAGGAGGTGCGCAGGTTGCGACTGGGGCTGCGGCTGCTGGCCCGGGAGGGTGGCCCCGAACGGTACCCAGCGGATGAGCGGCTGGCGGCGGTCACCGCCTCCGCGCTGAACGCCGCGGCGGACGAGTTGATGTCCCCGTCCGGGAATCTGGCCGCGTTCCACGGACTGGAGAAGGCTCGTTCTCGTCACTGGGACGAACTCGAGCAGGAGACCGCCGAACTGCTCGTTGCGGGTGACGCAGCTTCGATCAACGAGCGCGTGCCCGCATCATTCTCAGCCCGAATGGTGAGCATGTTGTCAGTCTCGACGGTCCGCGACGCCACCCTTGCCAACGCCGATTCCCGGTTGCCAGTGCCACCGCTCACCTTTCGTGGAATCCCGGTGCCAGGGGTCATCGCGGTGATCAACCCCTGGCGCCAGGTGCAGTCGGAGCTGAATCCGGGGGCCCCGTGGTTCCGCAACGCCTTGCGGCTGGGGATCGCCATCGCCGCAGCCCTGCTGGTCGTCGAGTTCACCGGGGTCGAGCGCGGCTACTGGGTGGTCCTCGGCACGCTGAGCGTGTTGCGCCTCGATCGACAGAGCACGCGGAACATGGCCTGGCAGGTCTTCCTCGGCCAGTTGCTCGGCTTCCTGATTGGTGGGCTGTTGTTGCTGGGCCTGCGTGACCATGCCGAGTGGGGGTGGGCGACGCTGCCGCTGGTCGCCGGCTTCCTTGGTTACGCGGTGGGTACGAAGGGGACGATCCTGGTGCAAGCGGCCTTCACCACGACGTTGATGAACCTCGTCGCGATCACCTCGGCGGGAACCCGCGGCATGCCCGAATTACGGTTGCTGGACGTGGTCCTCGGGTTGGTCGTGGCGGTGGTGGTGAGCCTGCTGGTGACTCCGCGCGGGTTGACGCCCCAGGTGCAGACCGCCTTGCTGGCCGCCTCTGACGCGGCATCGGACCTGTTGCGCGCCTCGGTGAGCAGACTGGCGGCAATACTGGCGTCGGAGCCGGACGCGCCCACCACCGATGCAGCGGCGACGAAGGCTCGGATCGCTCTTGCACGGGCCAGCGAGACGGTGGATCTGGCGCTGGCTCAGGGGGCCTCACGAGGGGCCGAAACCATTGTGTGGGCGCGCATCCT
>JAUPKM010000515.1 GCA_030837445.1 Actinomycetota bacterium | reverse complement strand
CCCGACAGCAGGGTTCCATGCTGGGCGTGCTCCGCCTCGACAGTGCCCCGCGCGCCCTGATCACGGTCGGTCAGGCGGCGATCCTGGCGATGATCGCGCGGAGTTGGTTGGAGGCGGAGAAGGACACCGATGCCTACAGGGCCGGTATTGAGGCCCAAGCGGCCATCTCGTCGGCGCTACTCCCGCGCGGACCCATTGTCGGTCGGACCGTGACGCCATCGGTCGACGACGCCCGCGCCAAGCTTCGAGGGGCCGGCAAGGACGCAGCCGAGCCGCAAGCGTCCTACGCCTGGAACCGCTGGCAGGTCGCACTCGGTCACGGTGCGGGCGTGCTTGAGGGAAGGGTGCCTCCCAGGGCCGCCGTGTTCAGCTCGGGATCCTTGACGCGGGCCCTCGTGTCGTCCGTCCTTCACGTGGACTCCGCAGGCTTCCGATATGGCGTTCAGCGGGCAGCCGCGCTTGGCGTCGCGACCTTTGTCATGCTCAGCACCTCGGCCCCCAACTTCTACTGGATCCTGTTGACGATCTTCTCGGTGCTGCAGACAAACGCCGTAGCGACGGTGTCCAAAGCGGTGCAGTACGCGTTAGGCACCTGGATCGGCGCAGTCGGGGCGCTCCTGCTCAGTTTGCTGCTACCGCGCGGCGTCGTGGTGATCGTCGCGCTCGGGCTGATCATTGCTGGATTTGCCTGGATGGCCCGCAACTACATGGTGATGTCTGTGGCGGTGGCAGCGGCGGTGGTGCTCATCTCAGGAGCCCCGGATGGGGAGTTTCTGAAGTGGGCCGGGCTGCGGGCCATCGACGTCGTCTGCGGGGCGCTGATCGCGATTGCGGTGTCGGCCTTGGTGCTGCGGGTGCGACCGCAGCCGACTCGTCACGTCGAGGCTGCCCGCAGCGCATTGCTGGCAACCGTGGGGCGGTTGCGGAGTCGCTTCCAAGACCCTGGGTACAGTCCCGAACGGTCCGTTTTCGACGAGAGCCGGTTCCTGCGTGCTATCTCGAACCTGCAGGCGGACGGGCAGCTTATGCGCGACGATCGACCACTCGGTGCGGTGGCGGACCGGCTCTGGGACCTGAACGAACAGACTCTGGCCCTCGCCTCCGTCATCTTCCAGGACGATGCTGAGAGCAGCGGCCCGCCGGGCGCGCGCGAACTGGTCGATCGCGCCCTTACAGATCTGGAGCGGGAGATCGGGGAGGTCGCGCTTGCACCGACGGCGTCCTAGCGTTCAGTGTCGGTCGATGCATCCTCCTAGCCTTTGGACAAATCCCGCCGAGGTCCACGCGTTCAATCCTGACCGGCTAGCTCAATCGCCTTGAACACGTGTTGGCCCCCCGAGCAATGTCGGGGGGCCAACACCGAGGACCGAGGACCGGCCTCGTTCGCGCTTACGCCGGGGTGAGCGTCAGTCCGGAAATCTGGATGGACTGGCCGTTGGCGATGACGGTGCCGCTGTAGCTGCCGTTGCCGGTTCCGGTCAGCGAACCCGATCCCTTGTAGGTGCCCTTCATAGGTATGTAGACGCTTACATCGGTGGTGATTTTGTTCGGGGTGACAGTGGTGTTGGTGAGATAGCCGGTGAGGTTGAAGATGCTGTACTTCATGTCGATCTGGCCGGAGTTGCCGTTGATCGCGCCACCCTTGATGTTCACGGTGTAGCCGAGCACACTCACCGTGCCGGTGTTCTGGACCTTGTAGTTCGCGGAGGCCACTTGCTGACTGGTGACAACCGGCGCGGCGACCTGGTTGGGGGCCGGCGGGGCTGCCATCGCGACCGCGGAGCCCGTCAGCAGCAGGGCCCCTCCTAGCAGGGTGCTGGCGGCGAGTCGAGTGGACTTGTTCACTTCGATCATTCCCTTTATCAGCTCAGCGTCGCGTGGTTGCGACGCTTCGTGAACACTTCCTTCCCGCTACTGGCCGGTAGAAACCCGATCTCGACCAATGTGACGAGGGCCACAGGGCCTTCCACAGCCGGGGGAGGTCGGGAAACGAGTGGAGCTCAGCGAGCCGAGGGAGAGTGAAGTCGGGGATCAGGGAGAAGCAGGGGGCAGCGGCTCGGTGTGTTGGGAGAGGATGCCGTAGCCGTTGGGGTCGGGCAGATCAAAGGTGATGTTCCGTAGCCGATACAGCCTGCCGTCCACCTTCACCACCCAGTCTCCGGTGATCCGCTCGTACGCAGGCGCGAGCACCAGCCAGCCGGCCTCATGGGGGTTGAGTCGTAGGTTGTCGGTCTGCGTTGTGGTGTCAGTGTCAGTGACGCTGTGATTGACGAACGTACTGATCGATCCGCTGGCGACCCCCCAGTCGTATGAACCCTTCACCGTCACGCCACCACTCGTGGTCGCACTTCGGGTGTAGGACCAGGCGTATCTGTAGGTGTTGGGGGTGTCCCCGTAGTTGTTGTCGCCAACGCCGACCTTCACGCCTGGGTAGGTGACTGGTACGACCGAACTGGGCACGTAGGAGCAGTCCGTCGAGTCTGCAGTGCACCCCTGTGCCAGCAGGTCCTTCGCTCGGAGCACATCGTTGATCACAATCGCGGTCCGCGCTCGGACAGTGAAAGTGACTTGCCAGTCACCACGGCCGGACAGGTTGACGCCGGCCATGTTGCACACGTAAGGATTGAAGCCAGCCTTTACGCCCGTGGTGGTGGGGTCACCGAGGAAGACTGAGCAGGTACTCGTGTGGCTGAAGGATGCGCCGCGGTAGTTCACAGCGGAGCCCTTGATCCAGAATGGTGTGGGCTTGCCGTTCTCGACGATCCGGTAGGAGAAGTCGCCCCGAGCCGAGTGCAGTCCGCCCTCGCCGCTGCGTAGGAATGCCGACCACTTCGATGTTCGACCCGAGGCGATTGCATCTGCGGGCTGTCCGGCTCGCACTGTCTTGCCGTTCAGTTCAAACTTCTTGTTGGTAGACCCCAGGTAACCCTTGTCCAGTGAGATGGCCCCGGTAGGGCTGATCACCCCTCGGACAGTGGACCATACGACCGACCGGACGGTGAATGTTGGCAGGTACAGCCATTGGTAGCCGTAGTTGAGCTTGCCGATGTCGCAGATGTAAGGCTGGACATCGCCGCCGACCTTCTCGCCGCCTGCCTGTGGGTCGCCGTCGTAGATGTCACAGGTGGCGTACTGGGGGTAGAGGCCCCACGCGGAACGCCCGGATACCGCGGTGCCCAGCACCCAGTAGCCAGTTGCTCGCCCACGTTCGACGATTCGGTACTGGAAGCTGCCCTTTGCGTTCGCCCGGGTGGAGCCGGCTTCCCACGCAGTGGTGGCGTTGCTGGCCACGCGCCCGGCACCCGGCGTGAACCGGGTATTGGTGGCCCTCGACTTGTACACACCTTGGGCAAGTGACAGTTCTCTGGTTGCTCCGACGGTGGCGTGAAGTCCGGTGGGGCTGCCGGCCGCCGCCTGCACTGCGGCCGGCGTTGTATTTGTCCCGGTGCCCGTAGGTACTGCGGCGCCTGGGGTGGCCAGCCCGGCCACGATGGTCGCGGCAGCCACGATCCCCGAACTGGTGAGAATTCCGAGTCTTCTCGCGGACATCTTCGAACCTTCCGATTGGCCGGGCCTCGCTGGTCTGGGTCAAGATCAGTTTGGGCAGCCTAACCCGCCACAGGGCGCGGCTCCAAGCCGCGGTTCCTGCGCGTCATGGCAACACCAGCATTCACCCTGCTGCACTGCCGGTCCGCGTGTCTACGGTGTCTCGTCCGCGTCGGGAGCCTCCTCTTCAGGAGGCTTGGGGCCACACCGGTTCAGGAGGAAGGGTTGCGCCCGTTCGCGCACCGCTGCAAGACCGCTGCGGTTGGGCCGGTGCAGACTCGCAGATTCGTGGGGTGACCCTTGGTCGCGCTGGCACTGACGCCAAGGTAGTTGCAGGCGCGGCTGTAGGCGTTCAGCCCGCCACCGCTGCTCGTGGTGTTGCCGCCCACGCCCCAACCCTGGATTCCGTACCCCTGCGGCGGGACAGCCTTGAGGTAGTACAAGACCACCTGCACCGGCGTCTTGGTGGGCACTGTGTAGGTCCACATCCGCACCCCACCGGTATTGCTGATCCCGACCAAGCGGGCACCGGCCGGCGGTGTCGGTGGCCTACAGGCGGGGCGGATTTCGCCGCGGGGTGAAGCACTGGACACAGGAGGGGCGGCCGACGTTGCCGCCGCGGCGGGCGCCAGACAAGTCAGACCGAGCACTGCCGCGATACCGACACTGCGCCCCGCAATCGTCGCTGATTGACGAAAATTCATCAGACGTCCCCTCGACTCGCTCGCCGTTGCCGTCGGATGGCGCCAACTCGTTGCCGTGCCGTCGACTATGTCACCTGGTGTCAAGAGTTGCCGTCATAGGTCGAGGTTTGGTCGCGGCCAGAGTGTTTCGCCTGGTAGAGCGCGGCATCCGCCTGAGCCAGGAGGGTGTCGGGGGAGGTTTCGGGTCCGGCGCAGGCGATGCCGATGCTGATGGTCACGCGCACGAGGTCGGTGTCTATCGACATCGGTTGGCTGACGGCCTCGCGGATCTTCTCTGCCACTGTCGCTGCTGCGAAACGGTCGTAGACCTCCGACAGCACGACCACGAATTCGTCGCCGCCGAGGCGCGCGACGATATCGCAGGCGCGCACGGTGGCCGAGATTCGCTCGGCAGTCGCCCGAAGCACCAAGTCGCCGGCCGCGTGCCCGTAGGTGTCGTTGACTCCTTTGAAGAAGTCGAGGTCGCAGAACAGCAGGCCGGCCGAGCCGCCCCGCCGGGGGGGATGGTTCACGACCTCGGAGAGTCGGGCGCGCAGTTGGTCGCGGTTGATCAGGCCGGTGAGCGGGTCGTGGCTGGCGCGGTAGCTCAGTTCCATCTTCGCCCGATGGGCAGCCGTGTTGTCCTGGACGTGCGACACGTAGAACAGTGAGAGTTCCTGCTCATCGCGCAGGAGTCCCGTCGACTGCAGCACCCATAGTTCGGTGTTGTCGGATTTTCGCCACCGACACTCCCGGACTCTGGCGTTGGCGGCGCCGCGGAGAAGTTCATCGCGGCCAGAGCGATCCTCATCCAAATCGTCGGGATGCATCACGTCCTGGATCGAGTGGGCCAGTAGCCACTGCTCGTCCCGGCCGAGCATCGCGCAGAGCGCGGGGTTGACCTGTAGGAAGGTACCGTCCAGCGCCACAACCGCCATCCCCTGCGGTGCGCCATCCATCGCCAGGTGGAACATCCTTTCGTTGCGAGCTGCCTGCTCTCTGGCGGCCACCTGCTCGGTGATGTCCCGCATTGCGGCGATCAGGCCGATCACGTCGCCGTCGAGGTCGAAAGCGATGCTGGCGACCCCGGACATCCAGCGGTACTCGCCGGCAGACGTCCGCCCTCTCACCTCGAAGGCCACCCCCACTTCGCCTTCAATCAAGCGGGCGACAACCGCGTCCACTTGTGGCAGGTCGTCCGGGTGCACCCAGGAGTTACGGTCAGAGCCGACCAGATCTGCCGGGTCGTAGCCCAGCACCTGCCTGATCGCCGGCGACACCCAGGTGACCACACCGGTCAGATCCGTCAGAAACACTGCATCGGTGGCATTGGCGGAGAGCAGTCGATAATGATGCTCGCTCTCTGCCAACGCGTTGCGGGCCAGGACGGTGTCATGGACGTCGCGGAGACCCAGGACGGCGCCGTCGACGACCCCGGCCGCATTGATGGTCGGTCGGGTGTGGACCGACATCCAACGGAAGTCACCGTCCGCCCGTCGGACCCGGAGTTCCAGCGCGCCGGCGGCAGTGCCCGTTGACAGCTCCACCCTCCGCTCGGTCACCGCAGCGCGGTCGTCTGGGTGGACGATCTCGAGCGGACTCGTCCCCAACAGGTCTTCCGGTTGCCACCCCAGGACCGACTCCACGGACGATGAAACCCACCGCATCACATTGCCCATATCCAGCAGGCAGACGACATCAGAGGCGTTCTCGCTGAGCAGTCGGTAGTGCCGTTCACTGGCCACCAACTCGGCAACGGCTCGGTGCTGCTCAGGGTCTGGCAGCGTGACGCTGCAACTGCCCACGTCATGGCCGGAGTCGTCGCGGACAGGTACCAGGATGGGATCCAGTTCGTAGGACTGTCGGTCGGTGTTCACCAGGTGCCCCCGGACGGCTGAGTGGAGATTCCTCAAACTACCAACTGAATGCACCTGACGGATGCCGTGCGGCAGACAACTCCCTCGCGGGCTGGCAGGCTGGAGATACTCGCTGCGGCGACGGGACCAGCGAAAGGGGACGCCATGGAACTCAACCCCGTTCAGGACAATTCCCCGGACCCGGACGCCACCGGTGACGTGCAGGGTCGAATGGCACCGATCCTGCTTTTGCTGTGCGCAGCGTTGGCTGTCGCGTTGTCGGCAATCTGGGTGGCGCTCGCCGCGGTTGCCGGAGTCTGTGCTTACCTTGCCATTCGACTCGACCGCAGATCGGGTGTCAGCAATTCGTCGGTGCAGTGGTCAGCCTGGGCGATCATCGTGGTCGCCGTGCTGTCGGCCGGAGTACGGATCGTCGCCTGGATCTCCAATTCCTGAGTGCCAGCCTGCGTGCGAACCTGCGGCCGGTTCAGACGTCGTGCGGCCCGATCCCCGCGGTCGGCGTTGCCCGGGGCGCGATCGGGGTATCGAGGTAGGTCACGGCTGAGAGGAAGTCATCGGCGGCCTGTGCCACATGAGTGGTCTGCGCCACGACGGCTGTGTCTTCCGCAGTCATCGGGTACTGCCCGCACCCCGGCGCCTCCCGTTGCCCTTCCTCGGCCCCGACCCTTGGCGCCACTTCGGGTGCCACCCAGGAGGGTGGTGGCGCGGACCCCAGGGCGGAGCACGCGCCATCGAGGGCCAAGGCGACGTGGCTGGCGGCGGGACTCACCGGCAGTCCTGGCCTGTCGTGGGCGTGGAGCTGGGTTGAGTGGAAGGCGAGGGCGGTCAAGATGAGATGCATTCGCTGAGCCGCCTCGACCGCTGCCGAGACCAACCTCGGATCTCGCTTCGGCCACGGCTCAGCCAAGGTGGCCGCGGCTCTGGGTACGAGGTCGAGCAACTGCGATCGCAACTCGCCACCTTGCTTCCGCAACTCGGTCGCGGCGACCTGGGCAGGCTGCAGGAGGCCGGTAAACACCGATCGTGACCAGGTGTCCAACCCGGCAGCCAACGTCGCGACCTCTTCGGCGATGCCCCTGCTCGACCAACTGGGTACCGCGATGGCCACCAGTAGACCGATGGCTGTTCCGATCAGGGTCGCCACGATCCGCCATCGGTAGAGGGAATCACTGGGGGAGAGGACTTGGTCGAGGATGAGGATGGTTCCGGCGATCCCGAATGAGGCGGCGGTGTAGTTCCCGGTGAAGTATCGGAAGGCGACGAGACTGATCGCCAGTAGCGTCGCGATCACGGCCCAGTTGGCACCTCCGGCCGCTGCCAACACCAGCGGGATCAAGATGACTGCCCCCAAGTTGCCCACGAAGCGGCTGGTCGACCGCACGAGGGTGAACGACCAGTCGGGTTTGACGACGAAGATGACCGTCAGCGGTATCCAGAAGGAGTGGCCGACCTCGAGTTGAAGGGCCAGGGTTTGGGCGATCATCACGGCGAGCGCCAACCGCACCCCGTGCCGGAACAACTTGTTGCTGGGTCGGACGGCCCGAACTGTCACCCGAAGGGCCGCGAGCAGCGACTGTCCGGCCGGTGTCGGCGAGGTCTCGACTGCCCGACGATCGGCTGGACCTGTCCCCGCCAGCAGGTCAGACACTGCCTGCTGCAACTGTCCCAGGGATTCTTCCAAGGCGGTGTCGCAGGCCCAGGTGCGGGACGCGAACTGAGGTCGGTCGAAGTCCACTTTGCGACGTCGACCCAGGGACTCGTCCAGCACCTGAACGAGCCGGTGCAGTGCCTCGTCGATGCGCAGTCGATCCGCCCAGCCAGGATCCTTCAGCACCCGCCAGGCGACAACGCTGCGATGAAGTGCCGACGTCGCGATGACCACCTCCTCGGCCGCCGCGCGCACGTTCTCCGGTAACCCGCTGCCGGTGAGGACTCTCGAGGTCGCTTGCGAATTCAGAGATGCTGTGTGGCTCTGCCAGCCGTTCACCGCGCCACCGCGCAGGAGGCGCTGCACGGACCGGATGTTATTGGCCAGGATGCGACGCACGGTCCGCGCCCGCTCCGCGGTTGCCGTCAGCAACCAGACGACGCTCTGCAGGGACGCACCTGCCGCAAACCAGGCGGCTGCCGTCGGTGCAACAGCGGCGGCGTCTGGCAGGCCGGCGAAGATGACGCAGATGATCAGGGCGCCAAGGCTGGTCGACATCGGGAGCAGGCCGGATGCCACGTTCGACCCTTGCACCAGGGCTATGAAACCCAGCAGCGGCACCGTCCACCAAGTTCCTCCCAGCGAAGCCGCGATGTACACGGTCAGGGTCAGGGCAACGATATTGACGATCAGCAGTCGCGCGAGAGCGGTCCGGGTCAGGGCCGCCTCCAGGAGGCCCATTTGCAGCGCGCCGAAGGCGGCGAAGATCGCCGTCGAAAGGTCACCGGCGAGCAGGCCGGCCGCGAACACCGCCGTGAGGACGATCGCCCGACGCACCACAGATAGCCAACTGGCCGACGGCCACTGCGGTTCGATGCTGTCCCGTCCGATCTGGCTGAGGGCCATTCGGAATCGCGAAGGGAAGTCGGCCGGATCCACGTCAGTCATGCAACCAGAATGCTGGTCGCCGCGCACCGGTATCAGTCGTGACTAGCCAAGTAGAGAGCCTCGGCCGGCTTAGTTATGCATCCCGGCTCCGGAGGGCGATGGCGGCACCGATCAGGGCCGCGGCGATCCAGGCTGCGAATACCGTCGCCCCAATAGCGGGGCTGAGCGATCCATCCATGGCCGACGTTGTGGTGAAGGCTGCTCCTGCGTTGGACGGAAGGTACTTCAAGACCGAGTCCCAACTGTCGGGCAGCAGGATGCCAGCCAGCGTCGGCACGATCAGAACGCCACCGAGCAGTACCGCTAGACCGCCGGCGATGCTACGCAGCAGGACCCCCAGAGCGATGCCGATAACCCCGATTCCCAACAAGTAGAGGGCAGTACCGATGACCGCACGGATCGTTCCTGGATCGCCCCACTGTGCGCTGTTCACTCCTGCGTTGGTGAGGATGGTGGTGCCCGCACCGAAAGCGATCGACACAGAGATCAGCAGCGCCGGAAGACCCGCGCCGATCAGCACCGCCACTTTGGACCAGAGCACCGGCAACCGTGCGGGCACGGCCGACAGAGTTGTTCTGATCAAACCTGAGGAATACTCCCGAGAGCCGAGTAGTACACCAAGCACGCCGAGCAGCAGAACTGCGAAGTTGGCACCTGACAAGACGAGGCTGGTGG
>JAUPKM010000514.1 GCA_030837445.1 Actinomycetota bacterium | reverse complement strand
ATTCCTCGCCAAGGCGTTCCCCTACTTCGGGGGCCAGAAGGCGAACACCGTCTTCGCGGAGTCAGCGGCGAACGTCGTCAGCGGATGGTCGTACCTTCCCGTTCAGGTCTACGCCAACAGTATCTTCAAGGACACTGTCGGCCCGGCTTTCACCGGTGGCACGGCCCTTGCCAAAGGGCTCATCGCCTGGCAGGAAGCCTCCACGAAGTACGCGGCGGACCAGGGGTTCACGATCGGCTGACCTCAGGATCGTCGGCTCTCGCTCGGGCCGGACCGGCCACGGGCCGTACCCGTCGGGCAGGCGTCTCCGTGCAGACGTCGCCGGGCTCGGCGTCCCGGGTGACGACAGCGTCCGCGCCGATGACGATCGGGCTACCGGCCACCATGCTGGCTCGCCTAGATGATCGATTTCAAGGGGGTGTTCAGTGGTCGTAGGCGATCAGGGAGCGTTTGACGGGTAGTCCGAGCTTGTCGTTGTGTCAGATCGCGGCCGTCAGGGCAAAGTGGGTTCGACGTGTGCATTCACCGCTGCGATCGCGACGGTGAATGCACACGCTGAGCAGACAGGGCCACCGCATGGGGTGGAGTTTCCGCCCTCCGGGCACATGGCCCTCTCCCGGCGGCCGAACTCGCATGATCGGCACGTGATCGACTCGTCACCCGGAACGGCTCACTGGCAGCCCTTGCTCTCGAGGTGCGGACCCCCTGCGTCGAGAACTCTCCAGCCTCCGAGCGAGACGACCGGGATACGGGATCGGGCGAGGGCTGCTGCGCGCCCTGCTGGAACAGGCTGGCCTCTGGCCGGTTCGGCCCGCGCGAGAGCCGACGATCCTGAGGTCAACCGATCGTGAACCCCTGGTCCGCCGCGTACTTCGTGGAGGCTTCCTGCCAGGCGATGAGCCCTTTGGCAAGGGTCGTGCCGCCGGTGAAAGCCGGGCCGACGGTGTCCTTGAAGATACTGTTGGCGTAGACCTGAACGGGAAGGTACGACCATCCGCTGATGACGTTCGCCGCCGACTCCGCGAAGACGGTGTTCGCCTTCTGGCCACCGAAGTAGGGGAACGCCTTGGCGAGGAATTCCTCGTCTTTCAGGTCGGCTGTCGTCGCGGGGAACGCGCCGTTGGCGATTCTCGTCTTCGCTCCGTTGCCGGTGGTCGCGTACTTGACGAAGCCGTAGGCCAGCGCCGGATTACTCGCCGCCTTGGGTACGGCGAGAGAGCTGCCACCATTTTCTGCCGCGCTCTTGCCGCCGGCCGTCCACTGAGGCATCGGCGCCACCCGCCACTGTCCCTTCGCAGCCTCCGCCGGGCCGGAGAAGTTCGCCGGCATCCAGGCACCGGTGACGAGGGTGGCCAGCGTCCCGTCACCGAGCCCTTTGAACCACTCGTCGCTCCAGTTGGGAATCGATGACAGGAGTTTCTCGCCGATGAGCGTCTGCCAGAGTCCGGCGAACTTCGTGCTGCCCTCATCGGCGAGGTTGACCTTGACGGTCGTTCCCTCCACCTGGTACGGCTTACCGCCGGCCTGCCAGATCATGCTCGTCGTGAAGCCCGGGTCACCCGCGTCGTTCGCGATGAAGACGCGGGAATCAGCCTTGTGGATCTTTCTGGCGGCGTCGAGGTACTCCTCCCAGGTCGTCGGCACCGCGACCTTGAGCCTGTCGAAGACCGTCTTGTTGTAGAACAGCGCCATCGGCCCGGAGTCCATGGGCAGGCCGAAGACCGAGTCACCGGATGCCACACTGTTCCACGGACCTGTCGTGAAGGTGCTCTTCAGCTGGGACGTGCCGAAATCCTTGAGATCGGTCAATGACTTTCCGAGGCCGAACTGCGGCAGGGCGTAGTACTCGATCTGTGCGACATCCGGGATGCCCGAGCCCGCCTTGACGGCCTTCTCCAGCGCCGTGTACTGATCATTGCCGGTCCCGGCGTCGACGAGATTCACGCGGACCTTCGGGTACTCCTTCTGGAACTCCGTCACCACCTGTTTCAACGTGGGTTCCCATGCCCACACGGTCAGGTCGCCACCTGCCTGGAGGGCGGCAGTCACCGAGTCGCCGCCCGGCTGAGAGGGCACCGATCCACCGGCGCCACGCTCCAGATCCTCGATGCTCAGGTCATTGTCCGCGACGGAGGAACCACTGCAGGCTGCGAGCAGCGCCGCCGCCGCCGTCGCCAGAGCCAGGTACCGTCGCTGGAACCGGCGTCGTCTCCGGGCGTCGATCCCCCTCACCGGGTGACCCCCGCCTGGTCGCCTCTGGCGACAGCCCTGTGCGATCATTTCGGACTCAGCCTCCTCAATGTCCTGGAGTGACAGCGAGGAGCTGCTGACCGCAGCACGACGAGGGATCGCCTGTATTGCGAGTTCTCTGTCCTGTCCCACACCTCACTTCTTCGAACGATCGGAATTGCCGGCCTATCGACCGAACTCCCTAGCCGTGAAGCCGTGCCCGTGCTGATGAAGGCCTCCAGCTCCAGAAACCATCCGCCGATACACCTCGGAGACCACGATCATCAGTGTGACAACACGGTTCTGTCGCTGGTCTCCACTGACACCTGTACAACCGAACGGCACCATTACGCGATCTATAGACGTATCGGTCGTTCGATCTGACTTCGCTCGGAGGCCGAAATGCATGTGCCGTCTGTCCGGTCACGATGGACCGTCGGCCGCAAGCTGGCCGCGCTGGCATCGACAGGCCTGCTCGTGGCAATCGTCCTCGGAGCCGTGAGCTACTTCGGTGTCGTCGAGATCTCACGAGCGATCTCGGCGCGGAACAGGCTCACCCTCCTCGACCAGTGTCTGCGCGAGCTCGACGCGAAGCAGAGCGACGTGACGAGCGACGAGATCCAGGCGATCCTCAGCCCGGAGCCGGCGGATGCCCAGAAGGTCAAGGCACTGCTGGCCGAGGACGAAGCCCTCATCGCTCGTACGATCACGGTGATGCGGAAGATCAAGGTCCAGCCGCGTCTCGCTCGCGAGGCATCGGCGTTCCTGAAGGACTTCAACGTCTACGTCACGGCCAGTAACACGACGATGCTCGACCTGCTGACCCTGACCCCGGGCAGTACGGAGAGCGTCGAGGCCATGCGTCGCGAACGCGACAGGGGCGACGAGATCAGCAACAAGATCACACGGATGCGCGGTCTCGTGTCGGAGAGCATGCAGACCCAGCTGAGCCAGATCAACCGGACGGCTTCCTCGGTGCGGGTGAGTATCGTCTCCTGCCTCGTCTGCGGGCTCATCGTGCTCCTCACTCTGTCGATCGTGCTCACCCGCTCGATCACCCGCAGGGTCAGGGAGATGGTGGTGGGGCTGCGGATGGTGGCCAACCGTGACCTGCGCGTCAAGATCGACGTCAGCGGCAATGACGAGATCACTGACATGGGCGTGGCGATTGACGAGGCCGT